>JACDQO010000154.1 GCA_015657605.1 Limnohabitans sp.
CCCCAGGCCCACAGCCACCACCACGCGCCACCGGCTTGCATGAGCCACAACACGACCCAAAGCAGCGGCAAGCCCAGCGCCAAACCCAGCACCAATCCCTTGGCCATGTCAGCCAGCCACAAAGCAGGCGTGATTTTGTTGAAACCGAAGCGCTGCTCCACACCAAAGGTTTGCATCAAAGACAAGGGCAAACCGATGAGGGCGCCGACCAGCGTGAAGCCCAGCACCAGCGCGATTTGCTGCGCCATGCCCGGCCCCATCCAGCCCATCAGCACTTGGTTGAGCGCATCGAGCCCGCCCAGCAGCGTCCAGCCCAGCAGCACGGCGGCATCCAAGGCGATGTCAATCTGCGACAAACGCGCTTTGGCCAAGGTGTAATCGGCCGCTTTTTGGTGATCCGCCAAGTTCATGGTGTCGGCATAGGCTTGCGGCACCGCGCTTCGGTGGCGGGCCACATGCCGCACCTGGCGGGCGTTCAGCCAGAACTTGAGCGTCACATGGGCCAGCAAGGCCACCACCAGTGTCAGGGTCAATGTCAAGGATGCATTCATGCCGCCATTGTAGGAGCCGCACCCTGAGTGCCTTGGCGTGTGCCACGATTCAAGCCCATAGCCAAGGGGCTCATGGCATCGGCGACAATCCTTGCATGTCTGATGCGAACACCCATACCCCTAGTCCTGAAGCCTCTGCGCTGCCCAAATCCGACCAAAACTTGGTCTGGATCGATTGTGAAATGACGGGCCTGGACCCCGAAAAAGAACGCCTGTTGGAGATCGCCGTCATCGTGACGGGTCCGCACCTCACGCCCCGCATCGAAGGTCCTGTATTGGTGATTCACCAAACCGACGAACTGCTCAACCAAATGGACAAGTGGAACAAGGGCACCCACGGCAAAAGCGGACTGATCGACAAAGTCAAAGCCTCTACCATCAGCGAGGTCGATGCCGAAGAACAAATTCTGGCATTTTTGAAAAAGTACCTGCCTAAAAACAGCTCGCCGCTGTGCGGCAACACCATCAGCCAAGACCGCCGCTTTTTGGTCAAGTACATGCCCAAACTGGAGGCCTTCTTCCACTACCGCAACTTGGATGTGAGCACACTCAAAGAGCTCTCGCGCCGATGGAAGCCCGAGGTGTATGCCAGTTTCAAAAAGCAACAAAAGCACACCGCACTGGCCGACGTCCACGAATCCATTGACGAATTGGTGCATTACCGCGAGCACTTCATACGACTTTGAAAAAATTCAGGGAAAACCCTAGCGCTTTTCTTTTTGCCATGTCATAATCGCTGGCTTGCTGGGCTACAGGTTCAGCATTTCTCACATCTCCCTTCATGCCTTGACCCAAAGATAGGGTCACTCACAGCGGCCAGGCTCCACGCCAAGCGCCCCTCGCGAGCACCGTTTGATGGTTGATGTTTTTTCAACCTTGCGGTGCTAAGACCCAAAGCAACATTTTTTGTTGGTGGTCGTTGTTCCGTGCGAGTTTTATAGATACACATGACTGACACTTTGAACACAGTGCAGAGCGACTTGTCGCCTGCCGAAATCACATCCATCGCCACCGAGTCGACTGCACAGCCCGCTTCGACCAACTTGGCCACTGCAATCATGGTCGCTGCAGCGGCCGAAATCAACTCCGACGCAGCACCTGAAGTCAACGCCGAAGAGGTTGAAGTCGTCTCCGATGTGCCCAACGGTTTCGTTGAGTTGGGTCTGGCCCCTGAGCTGGTGCAAGCCGTGGCCGATCTGGGCTACACCCAGCCCACCGCAGTGCAATTGCGCGCCATTCCTCTGGCCCTGCCCACTGCGGGTGGCTCCAAGGACGGCAAGTCCAATGGCTACACCGACCTGATGGTCTCGAGCCAAACCGGCAGCGGCAAAACCGCCGCCTTCCTCCTGCCCGTGCTGCACACCTTGATTCAGCAAATGGCCGAACAAGAAGCCGCTGAACGCGCCGAATTCGAGCAAGCCTGCGCCGACGCTGCGGCCAAGGGCGAGCCCGCCCCCAAGCGCGCCAAGCGCAAAGACCCCACCAACCCACGCAACTTCAAGGCCCCGACACCCGGCGCCTTGATCGTCTGCCCCACGCGTGAATTGGCCCAGCAAGTAGCACAAGACGCCATCGAGCTGGTCAAGCACACACGCGGTCTGCGCGTGGCCAACGTGGTCGGCGGCATTCCTTACCAGTTGCAAATTGCCAAGCTGCAAAACGCCAACTTGGTGGTGGCCACCCCTGGCCGTTTGCTCGACCTGCAGCGCTCCATGCAAATCAAGCTCGACAAGGTTCAATTTTTGGTGGTTGACGAAGCCGACCGCATGCTCGACCTGGGCTTTTCGGACGACTTGGCCGACATCAATGAATTGACCAGCCAGCGTCGCCAAACCATGATGTTCAGCGCCACCTTTGCGCCACGCATTCAGCAACTGGCCATGCGCGTGATGCACGACGGCGGTTCTTCTGTCCAGAAAATCCAGATCGACAACCCCCAGGAAAAACACAACAACATCAAACAGGTGCTGTTCTGGGCCGACAACGCCCAACACAAGCGCCAGATGCTCGACCACTGGTTGCGTGACGCCACGATCGACCAAGCCATTGTGTTCTCCAGCACCCAAATCGAGTGTGACGGCCTGGCCGCTGACCTGCAGCAAGACGGCTTCTCGGCTGTGGCCCTGCACGGCGCCCTGAGCCAAGGCATGCGCAACCGCCGCCTGATGGCCCTGCGCAACGGCCAGGTCCAGATTTTGGTCGCCACCGATGTGGCCGCTCGAGGCATCGATGTGCCCACCATCACCCACGTTTTCAACTTCGGCTTGCCGATGAAGGCGGAGGACTACACCCACCGCATTGGCCGCACAGGCCGTGCTGGCCGAGATGGTCTGGCCGTGACCTTTGCCGAGATCCGTGACCGCCGCAAGATCGGTGACATCGGAGTCCTACACACGCCAGCCTTTCAAGGCCGAAGTGATTCCAGGCCTAGAGCCCAAAGTGCGCATGCCCGAAGCCCGCAAGCCCATGGCCGTGGCGGTGACCGCTTTGGCGGCGAGCGCAATTACGCCAACGCTGGCGGTGGTTTCCGTGGTGGCCGTCCCGCACCGGGTGGCCGCGACTTTGGTGGCAACCGTGATCGCGATGGCGGAGGTTTTGACAACCGCGCCCCGCGTGGCAACTTCCGCGACGAGCAGCCCCGCTTTGAACAGCGCAGCGAACCCCGCTTCGACGCCCGCAAAGACGGTGGCCGTTTTGATGCCCCCCGTGGTGAGCACCGCGGTGGTGACCGTTTTGAACAGCGCGGCGCACCGGCGCACCCCTGGGACAAGGGCGACAGCCGCCCTGCCCCACGCCAAGACGCTCGCCAAGATGGTCCACGACAAGGTGGCCGCTGGGAAGACCGTGGTGGTGACAACCGCAACGCCGCTCGTCCCGCACCTCGCGGCGCGGCAGGTGACAAGTTCGCACGCGGACCCAAACAGTTTGGTGCCGGCAACTTCAAACCCCATACTGCGGGCGAAGGCCCTGCAGGCAAGCGCGGCGGCACACGCGTTCTGAAAATCACGCGCGCTTGATCGTTTTCCTGGGCTCCACCCAGGACTTCAAGATCCCCTCCAAGGTCTTGCCCTCACCGGCAAGGCCTTTTTTCATGGCCAGAGGCCATGGATGCGCGCATGGATGCACGTTTTTGAAGCACCCATAAAAAAACCGCCCTGGGCGCAAACCCGGGCGGTTTTTTCGTAGGGCCGAAAAGGCTTTACGCTTTGGCAGCGGGTGCTGCTTTGCGCTGAGGCAACTTTTCTTTGATACGTGCCGACTTGCCGCTGCGGTCACGCAGGTAGTACAGCTTGGCGCGGCGAACATCACCACGGCGCTTGACTTCAATGCTGGCGATCACGGGGCTGTAAGTCTGGAACGTACGCTCCACACCTTCGCCGCTGGAGATCTTGCGCACAGTGAA
>JACDQO010000155.1 GCA_015657605.1 Limnohabitans sp.
AATTGCGCCGCTTGCTCGGCCGTATCGAACCATGGGCAACCAAATTGTTTGCGCGCCGAGGTCGAGGTATTGTTTGATGAGCGCTGTCTCGCCCACGGGCACGCGGCAGACCGGATGGCTGGCGGGGTAGGCGGCCAGCGTTTGCAACTGGGCCTGGATGCTGCGCAAGTCGTTGGGCGCGTGTTCGCCATCGATCACCAGCCAGTCAAATCCGGCCAAAGCGCAAATCTCGGCGGTGTAGGCGCTGGCCAGTCCCATCCACAGGCCAATCTGGGGCTGTTTATTTTGAAGGGCTTGTTTGAATGCATTCACGGGGGTATTCATCAATCAGTTCCTCTCTTTAATGGCCAAAGGGCTCACAGGATGGTTGGGGGTGGGGTGGCGGCTCGGGCGATGTGGCAAAGCGAAGCGCCTCTGAGCTCGGGCTGCCAACCCGGCCCCAGCAGCCTCTCGCTATCGCAAGACGAAGCCACTGCAGACGCATCCAAAGGCTCAAACAAATCGGAACTCCAGTTTGCCCAAAGGCCCGTAGTCCACATCAAATACATCGCCGACCTTCGCGAGCGCGGGTTTGGTGAAGGAGCCAGCCAACACAATTTCTCCCGCCTGCAAGTGTTCACCCCAGGGCGCGAGTTTGTTGGCCAACCAGGCGATACCCACAGCCGGGTGTCCTTGTACGCCCGCCGCCAAGCCTGTTTCTTCGACCACGCCGTTTTGGCGAAGCACCGCGCCGCACCACGGCAAGTCGGTGGTCAGCGGGTCTACCCGTTTGGCCCCGAGCACGATGCCTGCATTGGCCGCGTTGTCGCTGATGGTGTCGTAGACCTTGCGCATGACTTTGGTGTGGCGGTCGAACTGCTCGATGCGCGAGTCGATGATCTCAATCGCAGGCGTCACGTAATCGGTGGCCTCCAGCACCTGCTGCACCGTCACGTTGGGGCCGCGCAGTTCTTTTTTGAGGATGAAAGCCAACTCCACCTCGACACGTGGCGCGATGAAATCGGTGAAGGGAATGTCGAGCACCTGGCCGGGTGTGCAGTCGTAGCGCATGTCATCCAGCAGCGTGCCGTAGTCGGGCTCGTCGATCTGGCTGGACACTTGCATGGCGCGGCTGGTCAGGCCAATCTTGTGGCCGATCATGATGCGCCCTTCGGCGAACTTGAGCTGCATCCAAGCGCGGTTGATGCGGTAGCCATCTTCAATCGTCATGCCCGGGTAGCGCTTGGAAAAATGCTCGATCTGTACACGGGATTTTTCGGACTGGTTCAGCTCGTGCGCGAGCTGCTGGATCTGGTCTTCGGTGAATACAGACATGGATCAAACCTTGTTGAAAAGCGGATGCAAGTTGCTGAGCTTCGCGTCAAACACCTCGGGGCCAACGTCGATCTGCAGCGTGATGCCAATGTGGCGCTGCGCCATGACGGGGGCAAAAAAGGCATTGGCCACTTCGAGCAGCGTTTGCCCAATGCCTTGCTGCGTGGCCTCGCTGCGGCCCCGGCCCATGCGCACATTCAGGTAAACAAAGGCGTAGTCGCCCGTGCCACCCACCGCCATGCCGGCCGCGCCGCCATCGGCCACCGCGTAGTGCGGCGCAGGGTAGGCCAGCACACGCGTGCCGCCTGTGGGAAAGACTGGCTTGGCTTCTTCGTCCTTGACGGTCAGCATGGCGTCGGCCAGCTGGCGGCACAGCGCGGTCATGCTGACCTCGTGGTCAAGTTGACCGGTATAGAGAATGACCAGATGGGGCATGGTTACAACCTCGTGCTCACAGCGGTGTAGCCTGCGGCGCTGCTGGCCACGGCTGCGGGAATGTGTTCGCCCTTTTGCGGCGTCACTTCGAAAATGGCATTGAGCTGGCCTGTGCCACTGGCACCGAAATACGGCGTGATCATGTCCACGCCGCCGTCGTAATCCGTCCAGCCCAAAGCGCCCATCAGCATGGCGGTGTCGTGCATGAAGCCTTCGCCGTGGCCCTTGCTGGCGTACTCGGGCAGCATCTCACAAAAGGCTTTCCACTCACGGTTTTCCCACATCTGCAGCACCTGCTTGTCAAGCTGTTCCAAAAACGGGCTCCAGATCTTGTGGGCAAACTCTGGCGCCAGGCCATTTTGGGCAAAGCGGTGCGAGAGCGAGCCGCTGGCCAAAAACGCCACCTTGCCGTCGTAATGCTTTTCCACCGCTTCGCGCAGGGCCCAACCCAGGCGGGCGCTGTCGGCCAAATAGTGCGAAGTGCACAGCGCCGAGACCGAGACCACCTTGAAGTGCTGGTCTTCGTTCATGTAACGCAGTGGCACCAGCGTGCCGTATTCGGGCTGCAAGGTGGTGGCATCGTGCGACAGGGTTTCCACGCCGAACTCATTGGCCACTTGGGCCAGCAAGTGGCCCAGCGCCGGGTTGCCCGGCGACTCAAAGGCCATGTTGCTGATGAAGTGCGGCAACTCGTTGCTGGTGTACACGCCTTTGAAGTGCGGGCCGCAGTTGATGTGGTAACTGGCGTTGACCAGCCAATGCGTGTCGAACACCACCAGCGTGTCCACCCCCAGTGCACGGCAGCGTCGGCTGATCTCCTTGTGGCCGTCAATGGCGCTTTGGCGCGTGCCAAAACGCGGACCGGGGATCTCACTCAGGTACATGCTGGGCACGTGGGTGATTTTGGCGGCCAATGCGAGCTTACCCATGGTGAGCACTCCTAGAGTTGTCGAGTTGCCACATGGTCGAGACTCCCCAGTGCGGAATGTGGGTGCGTGGCCCATCGACACGGCCACGTTTTTGGGTTCGCAAAACACTTCATAGCTCCAAGTGCCGCCTTCGCGGCCTGTGCCGCTGGCCTTGGTGCCACCAAAGGGTTGGCGCAGGTCACGCACGTTTTGGCTGTTCACAAAACACATGCCCGCTTCCACAGCAGCGGCCACGCGGTGGGCGCGGCCCAGGTTTTCGGTCCAGACGTAGCTGCTCAAGCCGTATTCAATGTCGTTGGCTTTGGCGATGGCATCGGCCTCGTCCTTGAAAGGGATCAAGCAGGCCACAGGGCCGAAGATTTCTTCCTGTGCGATGCGCATGCGGTTATCCACGTCGGCAAACACGGTGGGCCAGACGAAGTTGCCGTTTTGAACATGTGCGGGCAAGTCAGCGGCATAGCCGGGCTGGCCCAGTCCGCCGCACAGCATCGTCGCGCCCTCTTTGGGGCCGAGTTCGATGTAGCTGCGAACCTTGGCCAAGTGGGCTTTGGAGATCATCGGTCCGACGATGGTTTTGTCATCGAGCGGGTCGCCCACGGTGATGCGCTTGGCGCGCTCGGCGAACTTGGCGGCAAAGTCGGCGTAGATGCTTTGCTGCACCAGGATGCGGCTGCCTGCGGTGCAGCGCTCGCCGTTGTTGCTGAAAATCATGAAGATGGCCGCATCGAGTGCGCGGTCCAAATCAGCGTCTTCAAAAATCACAAAGGGACTCTTGCCGCCGAGCTCCATGCTGAACTTCTTGAGGCCCGCGCTTTGCACGATGCGGTTGCCCGTGACGGTGGAGCCGGTGAAGCTGATGGCGCGCACATCGCGGTGTGAGACCAGGGGCTCGCCCGCTTCTTTGCCGTAGCCGTGCACCAGGTTGAGCACGCCCGCGGGCACGCCCGCTTCCAGCGCCAGCTCACCGAGGCGCGCGGCGCTCAGGGGTGATAACTCGCTCATCTTGAGCACGGCGGTGTTGCCAAAGGCGAGGCACGGGCGCGACCTTCCAGGTGGCGGTCATGAAGGGCACGTTCCATGGGCTGATGAGCGCGCATACACCGACAGGGTGGAACAGCGTGTAGTTCAGGTGCGTGGGCGTGGGGTAGGTGTGGCCGTCCACGCGGGTGCACATCTCGGCAAAGTAATGGAAGTTGTCGGCCGCACGGGGCACCAACTGCTTGCCGGTCTGGCTGATGGTTTGGCCGCAGTCTTTCGTCTCCGTATCGGCAATCTCTGGAACATGCTTGGTGATCAGGTCGCCCAACTTGCGCATGATCTTGGCGCGCTCGGTGGCGGGTGTGGCTGCCCACTTGGGGAAAGCGGCCTTGGCGGCGGCCACAGCGGCATTCACTTCCGGCAATCCGCCCGAGGCGACTTCGGCCAACACCTCTTGCGTGGCGGGGTTGACGGTTTCAAAGTAGTCGCTGCCTGCGACTTTGGCGCCATTGATGAGGTGGTCAATTTTCATGGTGTTGCTTTGACAAGGGTGTTGGTGAGCGCCCCGATGCGCTCGATTTCGGTGACCACAACATCACCTGGGTTGACGTTCACGATGCCATCGGGCGTGCCGGTCAGGATCAGGTCGCCGGCTTGGAGCGTCATGAAGCTGCTGAAGTATTCGATCAGCGTGGGCACGTCGAACACCATGTCGGCGGTGTTGCCGCTTTGAGTGACCTGGCCGTTCACGGTGGTTTGCAGCTTGAGCGCCATAGGATTGGAGACATCGGCGGCATCGACCAACCAGGGACCGATCGGCGTGCAGGTGTCGCGGTTTTTCACGCGCAGGTTGGGGCGGTACCAGTTTTCCAGGTAGTCGCGGATGGCGTAGTCGTTGGCCACGGTGTAGCCCCCCACAAAGTCGTAGGCATCGGCTTTTTTCACGCGGCGTGCGGTGCGACCGATCACCACCGCCAGCTCGCACTCGTAGTGCATGTAGGCGACATCCGCTGGGCGATGGGTCAAGGCCTTGTGGCCGATCAGCGAGGCTTCGCCCTTCATGAAGGCCAGCGGCTCTTCGGGCGCTTTGAAGGCAAGTTCTTTGGCGTGGTCGGCGTAGTTCAGGCCCAGCGCAATCACGGTGCGCGCCTGCGGCACGGGTGTGAGCGGCGGCAACCAGACCACATCGTCAAAGTCCACACGCTGGCCCTTGTGCGGGCCTTGGGTGATGAGCAGCTGGCCATCGGACTCGACGGCTTGCTGGATGGCACCCGACCAGGCGATGCGTGCGTGTTTCATGCGGCACCTCCAACTTGCACAGACACTGAAGAAAAGCCCGGTGCGGAAATCTCCACCCGATCACCGGCTTTGGCGCGCGGGCGCGAACCATCGTCAAAGCCATCGGTGCCCACCATCAACACGTCGCCGGCTTGCAGCGTCATGAATTCGCCCACATCGGCCAGCAGCGTGGGCAGATCGCGCATCAATTCACGCAAATCCACGGTTTGCACACGCTCGCCATTGCGGCGCACAGCGATTTGCAGCGCGGCCCAATCTGCCACCTGGCCCTCGGTGACCTGCTGCGGCAGAGCCAGAAAGCCATCGCGGCAACGGAACTTGATCGGCGGGCGGTAGTAACTCGCGTGCGGCACCGACCAGTCGCACAGCAACGCGGCACCGACCACCGTGGCGTCGTCACCGATGACCAGGCCCAGCGTGGCACCAATGTCGACTTCGGTCACGCCGTCTTGCAACAGCAGGTCTTGCCCGGCAGGGCTGAAGGTGTTGGCGCTTTTCACATAAAGAATGGGGGCTTGGGGCGCGGCCTTGTACGGGTCTTGTGTCATGCGCGGGGCCCACAGGTCCCACTCGCGGCGAAAGTTGAGCAAAGTGCCATACACCGTGCCTTGGGGCAGCCAAGGCCGATGGGGCATGGGGTTTGGTGGGGTCGTGGGCATCGCTTATTCCTCGGACGTCGCGTGATCGGATTTTTGGAGCTGACCGCCAGGCACTTCCAGGGCAATCAACTGGTCCAGCAAGTCGTACAAAGCGGTCAATTGCGATGACCCCAAATGCTCGGCCATCCAGCTGTAATGCGCTTCAATGGTTTGCGACAAGGCCTGCACCTTGGCCAAGCCCAATGCGGTGGCACGAACGACGGTGCGGCGGGCGTCTTGCGAACAGCGCTGGCGCTCGATCAGGCCGTCCCGCTCCATGCGGGCCAGCACACCGGTCAGGCTGGGGCCCAGCAAAAAGCCTCTGTGGCCACACGGCCGGTTTCAACGCCACCGCTCTCGCTCGCATGCTCACCCAACACGCGCAACACCCGCCACTGTTGGTCCGACAAGCCATGCTCGCGCAGGCTGGGGCGGGTGTGCAGCATCACCGCTTCACGGGCTTCGAGCAAAAGCCTGGGCAGGTTGCGGTGGACAAATGCGGTGTTGGCGGTCATTTATTTAACATGTTAAATGAATTCCGCCAAACGGACACAAGGGTTTTCACCAGCTCAGCAAGACAACAGCGTCACCGGGCAAGTTCTCAGCTGACTCGCTTCTCATAAGATACAGCTTGGCCTTTCTGCCACCCCTTTCCAAGAGCCGCCCATGTCTTTTGCCGATTTGCTTTCTGATCTTGCAGGCCCCGTGATCCAGGCCCCCATGGCCGGGGTGCAAAACCACCGGCTCGCCGTCGCTGTGTGCGAGGCCGGCGGCTTGGGGTCTTTGGCAGCGGCCATGCTCACGCCTGAAGCTTTGCAGACCGAACTGCAAGCCCTGCGCAGTGCAACCGCTCGGCCCTACAACGTCAATTTTTTTGCCACACACCGCCGTCCGCTGATCCAGCGCAGCAGGCCGCTTGGCAAGAAGCTTTGGCCCCCTATTACCGCGAGATGGGCTTGGACCCGAACAGCATGCCCAGCGGTGCAGGCCGCGTCCCCTTTGGCCACGACAGCGCCGATGTGCTGGAAGCCTTTCGCCCTGCGGTGGTCAGCTTTCACTTTGGCCTGCCTGCGCCGGACTTGTTGGCGCGCGTCAAAAGCTGGGGCAGTTGGGTGCTTTCATCGGCCACCACCGTGCAAGAGGCGCTGTGGTTGCAAGCCCATGGCGCAGACGCGGTGATCGCCCAAGGTCTGGAGGCGGGCGGGCACCGGGGCATGTTTCTGACCGACGACCTGAGCACCCAAATGGGCACGTTTGCGCTTTTGCCCCAAATCATTCAGGCGGTTGATTTGCCCGTGATCGCTGCGGGCGGTATTGGGTCGGCCAAGGCGTGGCTGCATCACAAGCGCTGGCGCGGCAGGTGTGCAAGTCGGCACGGCTTATCTGTGCAGCCACGAGGCCACCACCAGCCCTCTGCACCGTGCGGCCTTGCAGTCGCCCGAGGGGCGGCACACGGCCTTGACTCGCCTGTTCAGTGGCCGCCCAGCGCGCGGCATCGTCAACCGCCTGATGCGCGAACTGGGACCCTTGAACCCCGCAGCCCCAGCGTTTCCATTGGCCACGGCTGGCATTGCCCCTTTGCGTGCCGCTGCGGAAGCAAAGGGCTTGAGCGACTTCACGCCCCTGTGGTCTGGTCAAAATGCCGCCACCGCACGCAGCCTGAGCGCGGCCGACATCACCCAGGAAATGGTCACGGCCTGGCGTTGAGCAGCGCGACCTCGAAGGCACAATCGCCCCATGGCCAAAGACAAATCGATATTCACCTGCACCGAATGCGGCGGCACCAGCGCCCGCTGGATGGGCAAATGCCCCAGCTGCAACGCCTGGAACACGCTGATTGAGGGCTCGAGCGAGCCTGCTGCGGGCAAGAACCGCTATGGCTCGGTTCACGCCTCGCTGGCGCCCACATCTGAAGTGCTGCCCCTGGCCCAGATTGAAGCGGCCGATTTTGAACGTCATCCCACCGGTATCGACGAGCTCGATCGGGTGTTGGGCGGCGGCATGGTGGAAGGCGGGGTGGTGCTGATCGGTGGTGACCCGGGCATCGGCAAATCCACCTTGTTATTACAAGCGGTGGATGCGCTGCAGCGCAGCGGCATGAACACCCTGTATGTCACAGGCGAAGAAAGCGGCGCGCAGGTTGCCATGCGCTCGCGCCGCCTAGGGCTGCCCGACTCGCAGGTGCCGGTGCTGCCCGAAATCCAACTTGAAAAAATCCTGCACACGCTGCAATCGCGCCAGCCGGGGATTGCCATCATCGACTCGATCCAGACGGTGTATTCGGACCAACTGACCAGCGCCCCCGGCTCTGTGGCGCAGGTGCGCGAATGCGCGGCGCACCTGACACGCACCGCCAAATCAACCGGCACTACCATCGTGCTGGTCGGCCATGTCACCAAAGAAGGCGCACTGGCTGGCCCCCGCGTGTTGGAGCACATGGTGGACACGGTGCTGTACTTTGAAGGCGACACCCATTCGAACTTCAGGTTGATCCGCGCCATCAAAAACCGTTTTGGCGCAGTGAACGAAATTGGCGTCTTTGCCATGACCGAAAAGGGCCTCAAGGGCGTGAGCAACCCCAGCGCAATCTTCTTAAGCCAGCACGCCGAGCCCGTACCCGGCAGCTGCGTGATGGTCACGCTGGAAGGCACGCGCCCACTGCTGGTCGAAATTCAGGCGCTGGTGGACAGCGGCGGCCCATCGCCCCGGCGCTTGAGCGTGGGATTGGACCGCGACCGCCTGGCCATGCTGCTGGCGTGCTGCACCGCCATGCGGGCGTGGCCTGCATGGACCAGG
>JACDQO010000156.1 GCA_015657605.1 Limnohabitans sp.
ACCTTGACCGCCACCTCGCGCACGTCGCCCGATTTACCGCGCAAGGTGGCAAAGTGCACCTGCGCGATCGAGGCGCTGGCCACCGGTTCACGCTCAAAGGTTTCAAAAATATCGTCAACCGAGCGGCCAAAAGCTCGCTCAATCGAAGCCACAGCAATCGCAGAGCTGAAAGGTGGCACACGGTCTTGCAGCTTGGCCAATTCTTCGGCGATGTCGGGGGCCAACAAATCGCGGCGGGTGGACAGCACTTGGCCAAATTTCACAAAAATCGGGCCCAAGCGTTCCAAAGCTTCGCGCAAACGCACGGCACGGGGCGAGCGCAAGTCACGTCCAACAGAAAGCACACGGGCCAGCAGGCGAATCCAGGGTTTTTGAAAGCTGGAGAGCACCAACTCGTCCAGGCCGTAGCGCAAGACGATGAAAACGATGAAGGCACCGCGCCCGAAACGGCCCCAGCGCATCATGCTGCGCTGCCGGTGCGCAGCCCAGAGCCTGGGCGCTGGGCGACAAAACTGCGCAAGGCCGTCATGGCCTGACGGGCGGCTTGAGCCAAGGTGTGCGCAGGGGCATCCCCGATCAGGCGCGCCAAATCCTCCTCAGCGTCCCAACGCACATGGTCAATCAACCAGTTGACCTCAGCGGCCAGTTGGACATCGCCTTCGATCCGAACTTTGGGTTTGTCACCCCGCGCCAGGGCAGAAGCCAGAGAAACAGGTGACTCTTCGGTCACCGTCAGGCGCAAATCAAAACCCTCAAAGTGCCCCCTGGCCAGCAATCCCGCTGGAGTTGGCGTCAACTGGAGCTGGACACGCTCCCAAACCAGCTCGATGCGTTGGCCTTTTTGACGGGCCAAACGGGCCATGGCTTCAGGCTCGCTCATCAAAACATGGTTCAGAAACAGCACCATGCGGTTGACTGCTTCGTCAACCACCCATTCAGGCGGCTGGAAGGATGTGCTCAATTGGTGGGCCATTTGGGCGGCCATGTCGGGGAACGCCTGAGCGGCCCATGAAAAAGGGGGACTGTGTTGCCATAGTCCCCGATTATTCCCGAAAGTGCTGGCCCACAAAGGGGCCGGGCTTTATTGCAGCGCTTGCACGCCTGCCACCAACCAGCCACCGCCCTGCTTGGATTTGGTCATGTTCCAACCTCGCGGAATGGGCTGGGGCCTGAAGACGCGTCTTCGCGGATCATGCCGTTGAACTCAACGCTGGCCATGTAGTCATCAGCCTGCTCTTCAATGCCCAAAAGCTTTGCGTCCAACATGACGACTTCGGTCTTGTTGGGCTGACCAGGGAACTGGGCTCGCGCTCAGCCAACTGGTTGCGGATCTCCACCACCATGGCGTCGGTCATCATGGAGCGCAATGCGCTGATGTCAGAACGGTCCCAGGCATCTTGCAAGGTCACAAAGTTGCGCTTGGCAGCGGTGACGAAACTGTCCACATCAAAGCCTGCAGGGATACCCCAGGTTTGCGAACCGCTCAGGCTGTCACTGGCACTGGCATTCAAGCCGGAACCAATGCCCGAGCCAATCATGGAGCCGGTCGACTGCGATGCAGCCGAGCTGTCAAAGCGTGTGTTTTGACCTTCCCAGGGGCGGGCCGAAGCATCGTTGCCAACGTTGTTGGGGCTGTACTGTTTGTAGGTGGCAGGGTTTCTGCCGAGCACCAGCGCCTTGGTAAGCCAAGCCACCCGACTGAGCAGCGCCACCGCGGCGAGCACGCAAAATCATGCCGATCACGGCAACAACGGCCACACCGATCAACAAAGCCATCAAGATGTTGCCAAAGGCTTCACCCATGCCCAGCGAACTGGCCAACCAAGCCAAGCCCAGACCGGCTGCAAGACCACCCAACATGGCGCCCCAAGGCTTCTTGGGCGCTGCGGCGGCGGGGGCTGCAGCAGGTTTTGCGGCGCTGGTGGGCGCGGCATTTTGAGCCGGTGCGGCAGGTGTTTGTGGCGCAGCATCGCGCTTGGTCACTTGGTTGGATTGTTGCCCTACAGATTTGCCGCCACCCATGCGGCGGGCGGCCTCTGCATTCAGACTGCCCAAGGCCATCACGCCAGCGATCATCAGGGTCAAAAGTTTGTTGTTCATGGTGTCTCCAACTCAGGAAATACAGGTTTTGGGCGTCAACATTTAATGCCCATATGCAAGGCTACCACCCCCGCCGACAAATTGTGAAAGTCCACATGACCAAATCCTGCATTTTTCATAAGGGTTTTCAAATCCTCTTGGCTGGGGTGCATGCGAATCGATTCGGCCAGGTAGCGGTAACTGTCGGCGTCACCCGCGACCAATTTGCCCAATTGGGGCAGGATCTTGAAGCTGTACCAGTCGTACGCTTTTTCAAGAGGTTTGGCCACCTTGGAAAACTCCAGCACCAGCAATTTGCCGCCCGGCTTGAGCACACGGCACATCTCTTTGAGCGCCACATCCTTGTGCGTCATGTTGCGCAGGCCAAAGGCCACACTGACGACATTGAAGTGGCCATCCGGGAAGGGTAATTTCTCTGCGTCACACACCAGCGTGGGCAAAGCCAAGCCGTGGTCGACCAGTCGGTCTCGCCCGGTAGACAACATGGCCTCGTTGATGTCGGTGTGCACCACGCGGCCTGTTGCGCCCACTTTTTTGGCAAAGGCCATCGACAGGTCGCCCGTGCCGCCTGCGATGTCCAGCACCTGATCGCCCTCTTTCAGGTTGGCCACCTGCACGGTATAGGCCTTCCACACGCGGTGGAGACCCATGGACATCAGGTCGTTCATCACATCGTATTTGGACGCGACCGAATCGAAGACGCCACGCACGTGCTTGGCTTTTTCTGTTTCGTCGACGGTTTTGAAACCGAAGTGGGTGCTGCTCATGCCAACTTTCTCAATGCTTGTGACCGCAGCTGCCGCCCGCTGAGGCTTCGATCATGGGCGCATCGCGGCTCATGCCGGCGGCTTGCAGGCGGTCTTCGTACTGTTTCCAGAGGGCTTCTTGCTGGTCGCCCAAAAAGTACAGGTATTCCCAGGTGAACAAGCCCGACTCGTGTCCGTCTGAAAACGTCGGCTTGACCGCGTAGTTGCCAACAGGCTCGATCTCCACAATGCCGATATCACGTTTGCCGGTTTGCAGCACTTCTTGGCCGGGGCCGTGGCCTTGCACTTCGGCCGATGGCGAGTACACGCGCATCAGCTCAAACGGGATGCGAAACTGCGCACCGTCAGAAAACCCGATCTCCAGCACCCGAGTCTGACCGTGCAGGGTCAGCGACTCGGGGTGGGGCATGTCTTTTTTCAATCCGGCCATCTTTTGCTTTCGAAATCTTGCTGTCGGGTTATGCGTTGGGCTTACACCAGCACGCGCTCGATGCCGCCTGCATTGGCGGCGCTCACGTACTCGGGCATCCATTCTTCGCCCAGGATGTGCTTGGCCATCTCGACCACGATGTAGT
>JACDQO010000157.1 GCA_015657605.1 Limnohabitans sp.
ACCGCGGGGTCGAGATCGACTCGGCGGTGGTGGACGGCCAGCAAAGCGTGATCTTGCCGCAGGTGACCTTTGGCATCGCGGTGCGCATGGCGGTCATGAGCATCGTCGCGGGCAACGTCGCGTAACCACCAGCCGACAAGGAACAAAAGATGAAACTTCTCATCCAAAACGGCCGCGTGATCGATCCCGCCAGCGGCTTTGACCAAACAGGCGTTGTGGCGATTGCGGCCGGGCGCATCGTGGCCATGGGCCAGGCACCGGACGGCTTCACGCCCAACCGCGTGATCGACGCCAAGGGCTGCATCGTAGCCCCAGGTTTTGTGGACTTGGCGGCGCGTTTGCGCGAGCCCGGTCAAGAACACGCGGGCATGCTCGAGAGCGAATTGGCCGCTGCCGTGGCAGGTGGTGTGACCAGTTTGGTTTGCCCACCAGACACCCAGCCGGTGCTGGATGAACCCGGCTTGGTTGAGATGCTGCGTTACCGCGCCGAAAAATTGAACCTGGCCCGCGTGCTGCCTTTGGGCGCACTCACCGTGGGCCTCAAGGGCGATGTGCTGACTGAAATGGGCCAGCTCACGGCCGCAGGCTGTGTGGGTTTTAGCCAGGGCGAGGTGCCGATCCCCAGCACCCAGGTGCTGCAGCGCGCCTTGCAATACGCCAGCACCTTTGGCTTCACCGTCTGGTTGCGCCCGCAAGAGCTGCACTTGGGCAAGGGCGTGGCCGCCAGCGGCCCACTGGCGACGCGCATGGGTTTGTCGGGCGTGTCGGTGGCTGCCGAAACCATTGCCTTGCACACTATCTTCGAGCTGGTGCGCAGCACCCGTGCCCGCGTGCACCTGTGCCGCATCAGCAGTGCCCAAGGTGTTGAGCTGGTGCGTCAGGCCAAGGCCGAGGGCTTGCCGGTGACGGCCGATGTGAGCATCAACTCTTTGCACCTGACCGATGCCGACATGGGCTACTTCGACAGCCGCGCCCGGTTGACACCCGTGTTGCGCCAGCAGCGCGACCGCGACGCGCTGCGTGCGGGTTTGGCCGATGGCACGCTGGACGTGCTGGTGTCCGACCACACCCCGGTCGATGCCGATGCCAAAGCCTTGCCTTTTGCCGAAGCCGAAGCCGGTGCGACCGGTCTGGAGTTGTTGTGGAGCTTGGCCCTGAAGTGGGGCCAAGACGCCCAACTGCCCGTGACCGATGTGTTGTCGCGCATCACGGCCGATCCGGCCCGCGTGCTGGGCAGCACCTTGGGCAGCTTGCAAGACTCGGTGGGTCATCTGGCCGTGGGCGGCGTGGCCGATGTCTGCGTCTTGTCCACCGAAGGGCATTGGTTGGTGGGCGATGCCGCCTTGCGCAGCCAGGGCAAGAGCACGCCGTTTTCGGGCTACGAGTTGCCTGGCCGCGTGCTGGCCACGGTGGTGGGCGGCCAAGTGGCCTTCGAATCTGCTTGATCGCAGGGCGCAGCGACAGCATGGGTTCTTTGCTCGCCGTTTTGAAATTTCTGCGCGGTTTGTGGCATGTGCTGATGGGCATGTGGACGATTTACGTGCGCTTTCCCCAGCTCAGCCCCGAGCAGCGCGAGATGCGCGTGCAAGCCTGGGCGCTGCAGTTTTTGGCCTTGTGGGGCGTTCATCTGCGGGTGTTGGGTCAACCTGTTGTCAATGGCCCCACGCTGATGGTGGCCAACCACATTTCTTGGCTCGACATTTTGGTCATCCATGCGGCACGGCATTGCCGTTTTGTCTCCAAGTCCGACATCCGCGATTGGCCCTTGGTGGGCATGCTGGCCACGGGCGCAGGCACGCTGTACATCGAGCGCACCAGCCGCAAAGACGCGCTGCGAATGGTCAAAGACATGGCCGATGCGATGCGCAACGGTGACGTGGTGGCGGTCTTTCCGGAAGGCACCACCAGCGATGGACGCGAGTTGTTGCCTTTTCACGCCAACCTGATCCAAGCGGCCATTCAGGCCGATGCGCCGGTGCAGCCCATGTCGCTCAAATTCATCGATGCACGTACCGGAGAGTTGAGCTTTGCGCCCTGCTATATCGGTGACGACACCTTGATTGGCTCCATGTGGCGAACCCTGAAATCCAGCCGCATCGAGGCCGTGGTGCACTTTGGCGAGCCCCAAGCCGCCAACGGACGGGACCGCCGTGTTTGGGCGCAGGATTTGCGCCAAGACATCATGCTTTTGCGGGACGCACCCTAGGCCCTTGACTCCGCGCCCCCTCACCGTTGGGGCGAGTCTTTCAGACGAACTTGACGGGTTGGTATTTGGGGTCGGTGTGCTCGCAAGCCTCGGCTTTGGCGCAAGGCATCTGGCACAGGTCTCGGTCGGAGACCGGGCAGGCGCGGTTGAAAGTCACCACATGGTCCACTTCGGCGCGGATGCCGATCCATTCACCCAGTTTGTGGTCGTGGTGGCTGGGCACATGGGCCATCAACAAATCACCACTGGCCAAACGCAGGGTGTACAAAAACTCGGAGCCACGAAAGGCTTTGCGGATGATTTCGGCCTTCACGGGTGCGTCGTCGTCGTGCACGATGTCGTCGGCACGCAAGAGCACGTCGCACTGGCCGTCTTCAAACACGCAGGGCAGAGGGCATTCGGCCACATCGCGCAGTTCGCCCACCGGGGTGCTGACCATGATGTGCCCATCCACCTCGCGCAGCGTGGCGGGCGTGAACACGCCGTGCCCAATGAAGTCGGCCACAAAACGGGTGGCGGGGCGGTGGTAGAGGCTGTAAGCATCGTCCCACTGGTGCAACTGACCCTCGCTCATGACACCGATGACATCGCCGATGGCAAAGGCCTCGAGTTGGTCGTGTGTGACCAGCAAGGCGGTGGCCTGGGCGGCCTTGAGGATGTTGCGCACCTCTTGCGCCAAGCGTTCGCGCAGGTCGATGTCCAAGTTGGAAAACGGCTCGTCCAGCAGCAACAAATCAGGCTTGGGCGCTAAAGCACGGGCCAAGGCCACGCGTTGCTGCTGTCCGCCCGAGAGTTCGTGCGCAAAGCGTGTGTCGGCGCCATTCAGACCCACCAAATCCAACACCTCGGCCACACGGCGCTGGCGTTCGGTCTTGGACAAGTGCGCCAAGCCAAAACCCACATTGCGGCCCACGTCCATGTGGGGAAACAAAGCGTAATCCTGGAACACCATGCCGATGCGGCGGCTCTCGGCCGGTTCGGTGTGTTGCGCGTCACTCACCACCCGGTCAGACAGCAGCACTTGACCGCCTGACACCGGCTCCAGACCGGCCACGGCCCTGAGCAAACTGGTCTTGCCGCAGCCCGAAGGCCCAATCAAAACACCAATGTCACCCGCCTTGAGGCTCAGGTTCACACCGTGCACAGCGGGTGTGCTGCTGCCGGGGTATCGGATGTCCAGTTGACGCAGTTCGAGAAACATGTCTTGGATTGTAGGCAGGTTGTTCTGCGCTCCTACAATCCAAGCCTATGCTGACCACTTTGGCCCGCCGTTTTTCGGGTCTCCCTTCCTTGCTGTTTGCTGTGCTGGCGCTGGCTTTGGCCTTGCCGGTTTTGGCCGTGCTCGGCTCGTGGCTGCAGTGGAGCGGCGAGAGCGCCAGCATTTTGCGCGAGATGGCGGCCACCGTGCTGCCCGATTACGCGCTGACCACGCTGGGCTTGTGCCTCATGGTGGCGCTGGGTGTGACGGTGCTGGGCTTGGCCACGGCCGCCTTGGTGACCTTGTTTGATTTCCCGGGGCGTGGCGTTTTTGAATGGCTGCTGCTTTTGCCGCTGGCCATGCCAGCCTATGTGGTGGCTTACGCTTACACCGACTTTTTGCAGTTCAGCGGGCCGCTGCAGGTGGCCTTGCGCGAGGCACTGGGTTTGCAGGGCCGTTTGTGGCCCGATGTGCGCAGCGTCTGGGGCGCGGCGCTGGTGTTCACGCTCTCGCTTTACCCCTATGTGTATTTGTTGGCCCGCACCGCTTTGGTCGAGCGGGCTTCGGGTTTGATGGAAGCGGCCCGCCTGTTGGGTGCGCCTTTGTCTCGCCGCATCCGCGAGATCGCTTTGCCGCTGGCACGCCCGGCTGTGGCGGCTGGCGTGGCGCTGGCGCTCATGGAAACCCTGGCCGATTTTGGTGTGTCCAGCTATTTCGGCATCCAGACCTTCACGGCCGGCATTTACAAAGCCTGGTTGTCCATGGACAACCGCATCGCTGCGGCTCAACTGGCCACGGTGTTGCTCGCCGTGGTGGTGGTCTTGCTGCAGCTGGAGCAACGCGCCCAAAAGCGCATGCGCTTCAACCAAGGACGCGGCTCGCGCCAAGGCTCGACCGAGGCGCAACCGGTGCAGCTGCACGGCATGCGCCGCGTGCTGGCCTGGAGTGTTTGTGGCTTGCCTGTTTTGTTGGGCTTTGTATTGCCCGTGCTCATCATGCTCAGGGCCTTTGTAGGCGAGACGACCGAGATGCCCTGGGAGCGCTTTGGCCAGTGGGCCTGGACCAGCTTGCGCCTGGGCGCCATCACGGCGGTGCTGGCCGTGGGCGTGGCGCTGGCGCTGGCCTTTCAGTGTGCGCACCCGAGCTGACCGCATCAGCCAGGGGGCCATCCAGTTGGTGGGCTTGGGTTATGCCATTCCCGGTGCGGTGGTGGTGGTTGGCTTGCTATTGCCCTTGGGTTGGATTCAGCAAGTTTGGCCCGCATCGTCTGCGGGTGCCTTGATCACGGCCACGTCTTTGGGCCTGGTGTGGGCTTATTTGGTGCGCTTTTGTGCGGTGGCTTTGCAATCGGTGCAAAGCGGTTATGCCCGCATTCCGTCCAGCTTGGACGATTCGGCCCGCATGCTGGGCGTGACCGGCTGGGCTTGATGCGCCGGGTGCACGCGCCGCTGCTTCAGCGCACGACCATCGCCGCTGCCTTGCTGGTGTTTGTGGACGTGATGAAGGAGTTGCCCGCCACCATGGTGCTGCGCCCCTTCAACAGCGACACACTGGCCGTGGTGGCCTACCAACTGGCGCGTGACGAGCGCTTGGGCGAAGCGGCTTTGCCCTCATTGGCTTTGGTGCTGGTGGGTTTGATCCCGGTCATTTTGCTCAGCCGGACTTTGCGTCAACCGGCTGCCTGAGCTTCCAACATGGCCCAGCACCTGCTGGGCAAGAGGCCTTCAATCCCTTCGGGCCATCAAAGACTTTTCTTCCAAGATTTGCCGCACGATGGCCCGCGCATGGTCTTCGGTCAGGTTGTATTCGTGGCGCAAATGTTCAATGGTTCTTTGCTCTTTGGCATCGATATGGCCGTCTTTGAGGAGTTCTTCGACTTCAGTGGTGAACTCCAGTTCATGGGTGCGCACCCGTGCAGCAAAGGCAGAGGCCACGATGCCTGTGAGCAAAGCCGCGGTGAAGATCCCCGATAAGGCTGTGAACGCGCCAATCACTTTGCCCCATGGCGACAGCGGCGTGACATCACCATAACCCACGGTGGTGATGGTCACGATGGACCACCACATCGCATCCGGGATGGTGCCCAGCTTGTCGGGTTGTAATGGTGCTCGGCAAAGTAGATCAGGCACGAGGTGATCAGGATGGACAAGACCAAGAGGTAAAGCGCCGAGACAAAAGCGTCTCGTTCGGCATAGATCGAGGCCATCAGGTCTTCGAGTGCCGTCGAGTAATGCGACAACTTCAAGATGCGCATGACACGGATGATGCGCAAAAAGCGCAAGTCCAGACCCGGCAGCAAGACTTGCAAAAAGAAAGGCAGGATGGCCAGCATATCCACCAGACCATGAAAACTGAAGACGTAGGCCAAGCGTCGTCGTGTTTCGGTGGCGTACTTTTTGGGGTTCCGGTCAGCGGCTGTCCAGATGCGCAGCAGGTATTCGACGCTGAAGAAGGCCACCGAAAACAGTTCAAACAGCTTCAAGCTCTGACCGTATTGGGCCTCCATGGACGGCACCGACTCCAAAATCACAGCCAACACGTTGCTCAGCACCATCAGGGTCAACACCCAAGAAAAGACCCGCGCGGCGCTTTGGTCTTGCGGGCTTTGAGGCTCCAGAATCAAAAACAGGCGCTGCCTGAGGGGAGTGATGGCGGTCATGTGGACATCTTAGACAAGAAAACCAGCGTGAATCCCCATGCGGATCAACATCCGGGCGGGTGAGATCCCCCCTGCCGAGGCCAATGGGGTGGCTTATCTCAAAATTCCCCTGAATGCGCTTTGTGGCTGTGGCCTTAGTTGGATCTGTGCATAAGCAAAGAACAAATCATTGGTTGGAAGTCTGTTTGAAAGTCGCCACAATGCGGCATGACCGTGTTTTGCGGTGTTGAGTGGCTGAAACCGGCTGCGCAAGAAAAAAGCATCGCCTGAGTATTGGACAATCGGGCGAAAACCCGTACCAATGGAATTGACCCATGCCCGCCAAAGCCCAAGTTGACGACAGTGTGTTGACCGACTCTGAAGAAGTCTTTGAAAAAGCCGCAGAGGTGTTTCGGGTGATGTCTGCACCCATGCGGCTGCGCATCATCAGTGCGCTGTGCAATGCCGAGAAAAATGTCGGTGAGTTGCTGGCCGAAATCGACACCACCCAGCCCAATATGTCACAGCACCTGAACACGCTTTACCAAGCTGGGGTGGTGGGCAAGCGCCGTGATGGCGTACAAATTTATTACCGCATCATCAATGAGCAGGTAGTCATGCTCTGCCGCGCGGTGTGCGTTCAGATCGCCAGCGAGTCCGATTGAAAGATCAACGTCAGTTTGGAGTCGGGTTTTCACGGGCACAGATTCGCTCTTGACGCGACTAATATCCATACTTAAGGAGAAACGAATGAAGAAAAACCTGTTGTTGATGATTGGCTTGTTGGTCACATCCCTGTCTTGGGCCGATATCAAGGTTGTGTACCACCTGAGTGAGGGCATTCCACAGGCATCACGGGCGATTGGCAATATCCGCAACCACTTGGCAGCCGACCCCAAGGTCAAAATCGTGGTGGTGGCCCATGGTTTGGGCATCGACTTTTTGCTGGATGGCGCTGTCAACCAAATGGACCAAGCCTTTGCTGGGGGCGTCAGCGATCTGGCCAACAAGGGGGTGGAGTTTCGCGTTTGCAACAACACCTTGGTGGCCCGCAAAATCTCGACCGACAAGTTGTTGATGGAGGCCAAAGTGGTGCCAGCAGGTGTGGCCGAGGTGGCCACATTGCAAGCCAAGCAAGGCTTCGTTTATTTGCGTCCCTGAGTTGGTTGGTTGATGCCAACCATCCATTGATTTTTATCGAGGAAAACCCATGAAGATGAAGCACCTTTTGACAGCGGCCACTTTGGTCGCCGTGTCGGGTCTGGCGCAAGCTCAGATCGATCCACTGCAGGCGCGCAGCCTGGCGGCATCCTGTGCCGCTTGCCATGGCACCGATGGCCGCGCACAGCCCGGCATGATCTCGTTGGCTGGTTCCAACAAGAACGACATGATCAAGAAAATGCAAGATTACAAAGCCGGTCGCGTGCCCGCTGCCACGATCATGCATCAGCTCGCCAAGGGCTACACCGACGAGCAAATTGAAGCCATTGCTGGCTATTTTGCAGCCCAAAAACGATAAGGAAAACAACCATGCAACGTCGTCATTTTTTACAAACCGGCTCCGCATTGGGTGCCATGGGAATGGTTTCGGGTTGTGCCACCATCGGTGGTGGCAGCGGACCTAAAGTCGTGGTCATTGGTGGTGGTTATTCGGGTGCCACGGCAGCCAAATACCTGCGCATGTGGTCTGACCACAAAATCCAAGTCACTCTGGTTGAGCCCAACAGCGCCTTCATCTCTTGCCCCATCTCCAACTTGGTGCTCGGTGGCAGCAAGACGATGGCCGACATCACCACCCCTTATGACAACCTGACCAAGCGTCATGGCGTCAAAGTCATCAAGGACCGTGTCAACACCATCGACGCCGACAAGCGCATCGTCAAATTGGCGGGCGGCATTGAGCTGACTTATGACCGCCTGATCGTCTCGCCTGGTGTGGACTTCATGTGGGAGACCTTGCCCGGCATGAACCGTGCTGGTGCCAAAGAGCAAGTGATGCACGCCTGGAAGGCCGGCGAGCAGACCCTGACTCTGCGCAAACAACTCGAAGCCATGCCCGATGGCGGTGTGTTCGCCATGTCCATTCCCTTGGCGCCTTACCGTTGCCCTCCCGGCCCTTACGAGCGCGCCTGCCAGGTGGCCGACTATTTCACCAGAGCCAAACCCAAGAGCAAAGTCTTGATTTTGGACGCCAACGACGACGTCACCTCCAAGCCTGCTTTGTTCAAGAAGGCTTGGACCGACCGCTACAAAGGCATCATCGAGTACCGCGGCAAGCACAACGTGACCGACGTGGATGTGGCCAACAAGACCTTGAAGTTTGAGTTCAACGAAGACGTCAAGGCCAGCGTTTTGAACGTGATCCCCAGCATGCGTGCCGGTGATGTGGCTGTGAATGCCGGACTGGCCACGGCCAACAAGCGCTGGTGCGAAGTCGACTTCTTGACCTTTGAATCCAAAGCGGCCAAGAACGTGCACGTGTTGGGCGATTCGATCCAGATTGCTCCGGCCATGCCCAAATCAGGTCACATGGCCAACCAGCATGGCAAGACCTGCGCGGCTGCGGTCATTGCGTTGTTGATGGGCAAACAGGTCAACAACATGCCGGTTTACAACAACACCTGCTACAGCTTTGTGAGCAGCAAAGATGTGATCCATGTGGCCAGCGTGCACCGTTACGATGCCGAGAGAAAGACCATGGTGGCTGTGGCTGGCGCGGGTGGTGTTTCGAGCGCCGCCAACGAACTGGAAGGCATCTACGCCTTGTCCTGGGCGCAAAACATCTGGGCCGATACGCTGGCTTGATGCTCTAAGGGCTCACCCCAAAACGCCGCAGTCTGAGGACTTGCGGCGTTTTTTTGGGTGGGTGTTTACATGGCCCAGCCCATGCTGCGGTGGATGCGCCACGAAATGCCTGCACCCAACCAGATTGCGATCAAAGTGAGCCAAGCAGTCGCCGAGAAAATGGATCCACCGGTCAAGCCAGCGCCCACGGTGCAGCCGCCAGCCAACACAGCACCAAAACCCATGAGCACAGCGCCCGTCAGGTAATGGCCGAGTTTGTTTTCGGTTTTGAAGCCTTCAAATTTGAACTCGCCACCCACCATGGCCCCCAACAGAGAGCCGATAAATGTGGCGGGCAATAAACCGGCATCAAAACCCACGCTGGGTGATGTGGCGCTGGACAGCACCCGCATCAACATTTCTGCCGATGCGCTGCTGAAACTCAGGCTTTGGATTTGAATGGCTTCAAACGACTGTGACGCGATGGCCTGGGTCAAACCCCATCCGAGAGCAATGCTCAATCCCGTGACCAGTGCAAATACGGCCAAGGCCAGCGCTGGGGATGTGTTTTGAAGAAAAAGTAAAAACCGGTGGCCAATGCCAACAAAGCCAGAACCAGGCCACCCGTCGCGCCAAGCCCTGTGATGTGCAACAAGTCACGTGACGGACCACCATCCACAGGCCACCAGCCTGCCAGGGCTTTGCGAGCGGGAGCCAACCAACCAGCAATGCTGGCTTGAACCGTGACCGCAAAACCAAACCAGCCAACAATGCACGCATGTTGCCGTTGGCCGACAAGATCAGCAAACGGCTGGCGCAGCCGCGCGTCAGGATCATGCCGGCGCCAAAAAACAGCCACCCAAACAGCGCCTGAAATGCTGCCAGGCATGGCGATGTAGCGGGCGTCTGTTGGTTTGAGGCCACCCATGAACACCAAAGCCTGCACACCCACCAGGCAAGCCCCAAATGCCAGCCACCAGACGCTGAACCGATCGCGCGCCTGACCTTCGCAGCATTCGATCACGGCCGCACGGGCACAAAATCGGCTGCGTTGGGCTGCAAAACCGAAAATGAAACCCACCAAGGCACCGGCCATGGCCAATACATGGGTGTCACCCCAGGTTTCGAGCAAGCTTGCGAGATTCACAAATTTCTCCAATAATTCATTGGTTTCTTATATTTACAGGGCCGAGTTGTCCAATCCTGTGGCCAACGCAAAACCCTCTATTGTCCACTTTCTTAAATCCATGCCGTCAGTACCCTCTTTGCCACCCCACCCAGCATGGCGCAGGCGTGACTGTTTGGTGATGGCTGGCTTGGCCTTGGGTTTGGGGCCCGCGCTCGCCCAACGCAGCCCCGCCACACTGCCTGCAGCGCAATCTTTGCCAGAAGAGTTGGCCCGAGCGATTCAAAACAAGCAGCCTTTGGTGGTCATGGTCAGCTTGGACGGCTGTGCGTTTTGCCGCCAAGCCCGGCACAGTCACCTGTCGCCCATGCAAAA
>JACDQO010000158.1 GCA_015657605.1 Limnohabitans sp.
CCAAGCGCGTGGCATTTGACCCGGCCACATCGGGGTCTGTCATTGGACGCCTGGAAGCCAAAGGCTGGGTGGTGCGACAAGCCGACCCCAACGATCGCAGGCGAAAACTGTTGGTCGTCACCCCAGCCGGCGTCCAAGCACTGGGCCTGATTCAGGCCGACGTGGCGCGCATTCAAGAAAAATCCTCAGCCCCTTGACCCCGCAAGAGCAAAGCCAATTTGTGCAGCTGTTGTCGCGCTTGGTCCAGGGGCACCAAGCCGACTGAGCGTGCACTCAAGCGGAGGCGTAGGTCAATTCGAAATGCTCCACATGGGGCGGTGCCGCGAAAAATGGGCCGACGATGGCGCGCCATTCGGTGAAAAGGGCTGACTCGCGAAAACCCACGGTGTGGTCTTCCAAGTTGTCCCAGAAAATTTGCAACACAAAGCGCTCGGGGGTTTCGATGCAACGGTTGACCTTGGCTCCCCGGTAACCCTTGGCTTTGCAGGCCACAGTGCTCAGGCCCAGTTCGATGGCTTTTTCAAACGCGGCTTGTTGCCCGGGATGGATGCGGAAATCTGCGAGTTCTAAGATCATGGATGCACCTCGATAAAAAGCACACCTTACCGTAAGTCAATGTCATAGAACCCGGAATCATCCGGGCCATCTGTCATCCATTTGACATCTGAGGGACTCAGAATGCGCCGATGCATTTCAGCAGCGCACACATCATCGCTCTTTACCAACAGGCTGCTCGCCGCATTCATTCGGGTGAGCGCGTGACCCATTTGGCGCACGCTTGGCAATGTGGCCGTTTGGCAGAAAAGTCGGGTGCCAGCTTGGAATTGCAGTTGGCCAGTTGGCTGCATGACATCGGCCATTTGTGGGCGCACCAAATCGCGCCGGTGACCGATACGGCTGTCAAGGGTCACGCCGCATTGGGTTCACGCCTTTTAGAGCCCTTGTTTGGTTTGGCTGTTTCTGAACCTGTCCGCTTGCACGTATTGGCCAAACGGTACTTGGTCACCACGCGTGCCAGCTACGCAAGAAAACTGTCACCACAAAGCCTGCAAAGCTTGACCCACCAAGGCGGCCACTTGAGTGAAGACGAGTGTGCTGACTTTGAGCGACACGCATTTTTTGCCGAGGCGATTCAGCTCAGGGTATGGGATGACTTGAGTCAAAAAGACGGTTGGTTTGAAATCACGATTCAAGACGCGCTCGATCAGCTGGAGGGTTTGATGCAATCGGTCGCCGCCCCGTGCGTCACGTAAATTTCACGGCAGTGACATTGGATTGACACGTTCGCCACGCACCATCGACTCATTGATGACAAGGAGCGTGTGCCATGAAAGAACTTCCAAATCCCACTTTTGATTTGTCGCCGATCCATTTGCCCAGGGGGTCACTTCATCCGAGATCAACTCAAACCCAAACTGACTTCTTGCCTCGCCGCGTGCAAAGCACCATTGAAGTCAGCTGGGCAAAGCATCAAGACGAGGTTCGTGAAGCGCAGCGCTTGAGGTATTCGGTCTTCGCCACCGAGCTCGTGCACGTTTGCCCAAGACCATCGAAGGCCATGACATCGACTTGTTCGATGACTATTGCGAGCACCTGTTGGTGCGCGATACGGCCACAGGCCAAGTGATTGGCACCTACCGGGTGTTGACCCCAGTCCAAGCCAAGCGGGCGGGCAGCACCTACAGCGACACCGAATTTGACCTGACCCGTTTGCGCGGCTTGCGCAACCGCATGGTCGAGTTGGGTCGCAGTTGCGTGCATGTCGACCACCGACATGGTGGGGTGATCATGGCCTTGTGGGGGGCTTTGTTTGAATTCATGGACCGCAACCGCTTGGACACCATGATTGGCTGCGCCAGCATTCCCATGTTGCACAACGGTGTGGTCAGTGGCGATGTGGCCGCCAGCATCTGGCACCAATTGCGACACACCCATTTGGCCGATATCCAGTTCCATGTGCGCCCCCGTTTGGCGCTGCCTGTCGATCAGTTGGACCACCACCTCTCGATCGAGCCGCCTGCACTCATCAAGGGTTACCTGCGATTGGGCGCCAAAGTCTTGGGCGCTCCGGCCTGGGATCCGGATTTCAACACCGCAGATTTGCCCATGATGATGCGGATTGCTGATTTGCCGGCACGCTACAAAAAACACTTTGCATCTGTTGCCCAATGAGGGAGCCAGCAGGCCCACACAGGTCAACAAAGCTTGGCACGGTCTGAACCGCTGCTTTTATTCAAAATTCACCAGTCACGATCACAATGTGTGAGTTGCCACACACTGCCTCACAGATTTGTCATCAAACTGACACGTTGAATTTTTAGAATATTTTGAAGTTCACGAGACATACATGGCCAACTCCACCCAACTGCCCATCCCAGATGTGCTTCCCGCTGGTTTGCTTGACCGCGACTTGAGCATATTGGCCTTCAACGAGCGGGTTCTCGACTGGGCGCACCGACCCGAAGTGCCTGTTTTGGAGCGTTTGCGTTATTTGTGCATCGTGTCGTCCAATGTGGACGAATTTTTTGAGGTTCGGGC
>JACDQO010000159.1 GCA_015657605.1 Limnohabitans sp.
ACTGGCCCATGGGCTGGGGCCCTCAGCAGCACCAAGAACCTGAACGGCTCAAGCAGCAGCTGCGCCCCGAAGCCGTTCAACCGGTGCGTGCGCCCAGTGCTGCAGATGCAACCCCTGCGCAAGACCCATCACCCTCCGACACCTCTGCTGTACCGGGGTCACCCGCTGCGCCGCAACTGGGCGCTGTGCCTGTCTTGCCTTCTGCGCCTGTGACTGCTCCCGCCCCCGCCACGGCGCCACGCTGAGCGCCATCAACCCAAGGACCACCACGATGTCTCTGCAACTTTACTTCGCGCCAGGCGCCTGTTCATTTGTGCCCCACGTCTTGCTGGAGCTGAGCGGCTCCGAGTTTGAACCCAGCATGGTCAAACTGCACAAAGGCGAGCAAAACAGCGCCGACTACAAAGCCATCAATCCCCGCGGCCAAGTGCCCGTGCTGGTGCACGACGGCCAAGCGGTGACGCAGATTGTGGCCATCGTGCTGCACCTGGACCAGTTGTTTCCAAAGCTGGGCTTTTTGCCGGCCGAGCCGATGGCCCGTGCCCGCGCTTTGTCCACCCTGGCATGGATGAACAACACGGTGCACCCCACGTTCACGCACATTTTCATGCCGCAAAAATTCTCGGATCAAGCCGAAGTGCAGGCAGCGCTCAAGCCCTACAACACGCAGTTGTTTCGCGGCATGTTGGGTGAGTTGCAAGCCTTGGTGCAAGCGGCAGAAAACCAAGGCCAAGCCTGGCTCAGCGGTGAGCGCCTGGGCGCACTGGACGCTTACAGCCTGACCTTGACCCGCTGGGGCACGATCGCCGGCATCGCGGCCAGCGAACACCCCGTCTTGTGGCGCTTTGTTGAAAAAGTAGCGGCCGATCCGGCCGTATCCCGTGTGATCGCGCGCGAGCGTTTGCAGCTCAACATGGCCCCGCCAGCCTGAAGAACCCAGACCTCAGGCCAGCCCAAAACGCACGGTGAAACACGCCCCCGGCATGGCGGCGCTTGAAGAAGCCGTATCGATGCTGACCGTGGCGCCATGCTGCTGTGCGATTTCCTTGACGATGGGCAAGCCCAAGCCGGAACCATCCACGTTGGTGCCCAGCGCCCGGAAAAACGGCTGAAACACCAATTCACGTTCCTGCGGCGCGATCCCCGGTCCGTTGTCTTCCACCTGCAGGACCAACACTTTGCTGTAAGGGTCCACCAACACACGCACGGTGATGACCCCTTGGCGCTCGGGCGTGCTGGGCGTGTAGTGGATGGCGTTTTCCACCAAATTGCGCAACATCTCTTTGAGCAAGGTCAGATTGCCTTGCACTTGGCCGCCGCTCACCCCCGGCTCCACACCCTCATAGCCCAGGTCAATGCCTTTGTCCATGGCGCGGGGCAGGCAGTCTTGCAACACCTCAGTGCTCAACGCCGCCATGTCACAGCGCTGTTGTGGCAAATGATGGCCCCCTCCTTCGGCGCGGGCCAATGACAACAGTTGGTTCACTGTGTGCGTGGCCTGCACGCTCGCACGCCCAATCTGCTGCAAGGATTTTTTCAAATCGTCTTCGCTGGAGCCCGAGCGCTGGGCCAAATCGGCCTGCATGCGCAGCCCTGCCAAAGGCGTCTTGAGCTGGTGCGCCGCATCGGCCAGAAATCTTTTTTGCGTGACGATCGAGTCCTTCAACCGCTCCAGCAGGTCGTTCACCGACACCACCAAAGGGGCCACCTCCATCGGCACCGCCTTGTCGTCCAAAGGGCTCAGGTCGTCCGATTTGCGGGCACGGATCCGCTCCTCCAGCTGCGACAAGGGTTTGATGCCGCGCACCAGGGCCAACCACACCAACAGCACCGCCAAGGGCAACAAGGCGAACTGGGGCAGCATCACGCCCTTGATGATTTCGGCGGCCAGCACAGAGCGCTTTTCCCGCGTCTCGGCCACCTGCACCAAGGCGGGCCGTTTGCCCTCGGCATCGAGCCGGATCCAGGTGTAGGCCACCCGCACCTCCAAGCCGCGCATTTCGTCGTCGCGGATGTGCACTTCATAACTGCTGCCCTTGGGTTCGTTGGGTCGGGGCAAGGGCAAGTCACGCTCACCACTCAGGTGCTCATTGCGGGCACCGCGAACTTGGTAATAAACCAAATCGGTCTCATCGGCGCGCAGCAGTTCGCTGGCCGGTTGGGGCAAATTGAATTCAACGGTTTTGTCTGGCCCCAGCTTGACCTGCTGCGCCAGTGCATGCACGTTGTGCACCAAGGCCCTGTCAAACGGCTTGTTGGCCAAGCCTTGCGCCACCAACCAGGTCAGCGCCAAGCTGATGGGCCACAGCAAAAGCAAAGGCGTGAGCATCCAATCGAGGATTTCGCCAAACAGCGAGCGTTGCTCGCGTTTGAAAACCCGCAGATTCCAGCCTTTGGATTTCATGGCTCAAATCACCTGCGGCATCGATGCGCGGCCAGTTCAGCCAGGGATTTTTTCGAGGCAATAACCCAATCCGCGCACCGTAGCGATGCGGATCGGGCCCTTCTCGATTTTCTTGCGCAGACGGTGGATGTACACCTCGATCGCGTTGTTGCTGACCTCTTCGCCCATTCGCACAAGCGCATCCACCAACTGGTCTTTGACTCACC
>JACDQO010000160.1 GCA_015657605.1 Limnohabitans sp.
CGCGATCTTGGCCACGATGTCTTCAATTTCCGACTTGCCAATCGTCTTTTTGCGTTTGGATGCGACTTGGATCCGCTGGGCAGCCCCGGCTTCGTCGATGACGTCAATCGCCTTGTCGGGCAACTGGCGGTCGTTGATGAACTTGGCCGACAACTCGGCGGCGGCCTGCAAAGCGGCAATGGTGTATTTGACACTGTGGTGATCTTCAAATCGGCTTTTGAGGCCTTTGAGGATGTCCACGGTCTCCGACACCGTCGGCTCGACCACGTCCACTTTTTGGAAGCGGCGGCTAAGGGCTGCGTCTTTTCGAAAATGCCGCGGTATTCGGTGAAGGTCGTCGCGCCGATGCACTTAAGCTGGCCGCTGGACAAAGCTGGTTTGAGCAAGTTGGAGGCATCCAAGGTGCCGCCCGAAGCAGCACCCGCACCGATCAGGGTGTGGATCTCATCGATGAACAGAATGCCGTTGGGCTTGTCCTTGAGTGACTTGAGCACGCCTTTGAGGCGCTGCTCAAAGTCGCCCCGGTATTTGGTGCCCGCCAACAGCGAGCCCATGTCCAGCGAGTAAACCGTGGCCTCGGCCAAGATATCAGGCACCGTGCCTTGCGTGATGCGCCAGGCCAAGCCCTCGGCAATGGCGGTTTTGCCCACGCCCGCTTCACCCACCAAGAGCGGGTTGTTCTTGCGGCGACGGCACAAAATTTGGATGGTGCGCTCAACCTCGTACTCACGGCCAATCAACGGATCAATCTTGCCTTCTTTGGCAGCCTGGTTGAGGTTGTTGGTGAACTGCTCCAAAGGCGAAGCTTTTTCGTTGCGCTCACCACCGCTGGACTCTTCGGCTTCAGAACTGGCAGGGGAGTCAGACTTGGCAGCCTCAGGCGGGTCGGTTTTGCGGATACCGTGCGCGATGAAGTTGACCACATCCAAACGTGTGATGCCCTGCTGGTGCAAGTAGTAAACGGCGTGGGAGTCTTTCTCGCCAAAAATCGCCACCAGCACGTTTGCGCCTGTCACTTCTTTTTTGCCGTTGCCGGTGGACTGCACATGCATGATGGCACGTTGGATGACGCGCTGGAACCCCAGGGTGGGTTGGGTGTCCACCTCTTCGGTGCCCGCCACCTGAGGGGTGTTGTCCTTGATGAAATTGCCCAGGGCCTTGCGCAGATCGTCAATGTTGGCGGCGCAAGCGCGCAGCACCTCGGCCGCGCTGGGGTTGTCCAACAAGGCCAAAAGCAAATGCTCGACCGTGATGAACTCGTGGCGTTGCTGACGGGCTTCAACAAAGGCCATGTGCAAACTGACTTCCAATTCTTGGGCAATCATGTGATTTCCTTATGCCTTGCTGAGTAAAAAAGATGAATAGGAGGTGGGGGGGTATATCGGCTTATTCAATGGGTTCACTGACACATTGAAGCGGGTGACCGGCCTGTTTGGCTGCGTCCAGCACCTGATCGACCTTGGTGGCAGCCACGTCACGGGAATAGATACCGCACACGCCTTTGCCGTCCAAGTGGATCTTGAGCATGATCTGGGTGGCCGCCTCGCGGTCCTTGCTGAAAAACTCCTGGATCACCATCACCACGAATTCCATGGGGGTGAAGTCGTCGTTGAGCATCGCCACTTGGTACATCTGAGGCGGTTCAATTTTTTGGGCGCGCCGCTCAAGCACCACCGCATCGCCCCCATCGGGCGTTTGGGGTGTCACAGCCGGCAGCGTCGGATTTGGAGGTTTTTTCGTTGCCATGAATTCATTCTATCGATGCTTTCAAGCCCTTTGAGGCTGGAGCCCCAAAAGTCTTGATGCCCAGCGGCCAAAAAACATCGTCCCCCCGGGAAAACCTCACATTGACAAATTCATCAAGAAATACACAAACTGATTTATCTGAGCAAACACGGAGACAGGGTATGCCCCATGGCACGGTCAAATGGTTCAACGATGCCAAGGGTTTTGGCTTCATACAGCCCGATGGCGGAGGGGCTGACGCCTTCGCCCATTTTTCGGCCATCGAGATGGAGGGTTTCAAATCCCTCAAAGAGGGCCAAAGGGTCAGCTTTGAATTGATCGAGGGAGAAAAAGGATTTTTGGCGGTGCGAATTCAAGCCGAACAAACAACCCCCGAGGCCCTTAAACCCAGCAACGATGCCACACCGCCCGTGAGCCAAGGTGGCGGGCTGAGCTAGGCCTTGCCGGTCATTGCCAAGGTCTCGCTGGCTTGATCATTTATGCTCTGTGGCTGGCCATACTCCAAGCTCGTCGCACCCCATGAATCGCCTCACCCTTTTGCCTCGTATTTACTCTGTACGGTCTTTTTCATCATTAGCAAATTGCTTTAGGCTGATGATTTGGCTTGGCTGCAGCTCAAGCTTTGCCCAGGGCACACCTCAAATGGGTTTAGAGCGCACGCAACTCATCGCCGGCATGCACCGCTTGGATGTTCAGTTGGCCCAAACACAAGAGCAACGCCAAATCGGGCTGATGTGGCGAAAAGACATGCCGCAGCACGAAGGCATGTGTTTATTTTTGACCAAGCCAGCACCCAATGCTTTTGGATGCGCAACACGCTGATTCCACTGACGGCAGCATTTTTGGAAGACGACGGCACCATCGTCAACTTGGCGGACATGAAACCCTTGAACGACGATTCGCACTGCTCGACCAAACCCGTGCGATTTGTCCTTGAAATGAACCAAGGCTGGTTTGCCAAGCGTCAAATCAAACCCGGTTTCAAATTGGGTGGATCGGTCTTTGGCAAACGACCGAACTGAGCTCAAACACCCCAAACCAGGTCAGCGGGGGTCGCCACACACCGTTTGAGCACCTTGATCATGGGGCTGGCGCGCTGAGCCAAACGAACAGCATCGAGCTCAAAATCAGGGGGAGTGAGGTCCACCAGATCCTGTTTTTTGCCGATTTGGGCATCTTGACTGCGCTGAGCCCGAAGGGCTTCGTCTTGGGCCACCGCCGATTCCAACTTGGCCAATACCTGAGGCATGTCTTGGCTGAGAACAATCCCTTGGATCGGGTCTTCTCCCAGCATGATCTTGAGTAGCCTTCGGCCATCGGGCTCCAGCATGATGAGATCGCTGGTGACCTTGGATTTGAATTTGAACAACATGGCTGGCTCCTTGAAAAGATTCAGCGGCCCACCATCTCCACACCTTCGTCGTCAACAGCATCGCCCTGAACCAAGGCCTTGAGTTTATGGCTGGCATGGAAGGTGGCGACACGACGTGCATCAATAGGAATCAATTCTCCGGTTCGAGGGTTCCGACCCGGACGTGCCGCCTTGGTGCGAATATGGAAATTACCGAAACCCGAAATTTTGACTTCTTCTCCGGCCATCAATTGCTCGACCACCAGGTCAAAAAATGCATCCACCATGTCCTTGGACTCGCGCTTGTTCAAGCCAATCTGCTCGTACAACAAGTCGGCCAAATGGGCTTTGGTCAATGCTGGCGTTTCAAGGGATTCAAAACTGATTTGCATGGTAGGCCTCAAGAACGCAGACGCGCAGACAACTGCTGCGTTAAAGCCAAGACCACATTTTTCATGACTTCCTCAATTTGAAGGTCGGTCAATGTGGCCTCATCGCTGTGCAATCTCAAGCGCACGGCCAGACTCTTCTCGCCCACAGCCAAACCACCGGATGACTCGGCCTTCGGTCGGTAAATGTCAAACAGCACCGCATCACGCAGCAAACCTTGGGTGGGCGCACTGTGGATGGCGGCCATCAATTGGGCATGGGTGACCTGCTCCTGGACGATGACTGCGATGTCTCGCTCCACCGACTGGTGTTTGGCCACCGCTTGCGCCACAGGCACCTGACGGGCCGTGACAGCATCGAGCGACAACTCAAAGACCACGGGCGCGCTGGTCAAATCCCACGTCTGCCGCCAGCGAGGGTGCAACTCGCCCACATGACCGATCAGCACCCCATCAAGCAGTACCTGAGCCGAGCGTCCGGGGTGCATGGCCGGGTGTTCTGCAGCCACAAATTCGGCTTGACGCGGGGCCAAGAGCTTTTCCACATCGGCCTTGACGTCGTAAAAATCGACTTGACGGGCCTTGCCCTGCCAGCCCAATAGGCTCGACCGGGCCCCAGGCCATACCGGCCACACGCATGGGTTGGTCAAACCCTTCCACGGTGGTGTCGCTGCTCTGCACCGAAGCATTGCGCAAAAACACGCGCCCTAACTCGAACACGCGCACGCGATCAGCTTTGCGGTCGGCATTGAACTTGACGACTTGCAGCAACGAACCGATCAGACTCGAGCGCATCACGCTCATCTGGCTGGCGATCGGGTTGAGCAGACGGATCGGGCTGGCGTTGCCAGCCAGATCGCGCTCCCAGCTTTCTTCGACAAAGCTGTAGTTGATGGTTTCTTGGTACCCCAAAGCGGCAATAACTCGTCGCACGGCCGATGGACCTGCGCTCAGTCTCAGGGCGCACTTGAGCCGTGATAGGAGCCAACGGTGGGTTGGTAGGCAGGTTGTTGTAGCCCACCATGCGGGCCACTTCCTCAATCAGGTCTTCTTCAATCTGCAGATCAAAACGGAAGCTGGGCGGCGTGACGGTGACGGTACCCTCGCCTTCGGACACTTGCAAGCCCAGACCGCGCAAAGCATCTGCGCACTGTTGTTGTGTGAGCGGCATGCCGATGACTTTGATCGCACGGGCCACGCGCAGCGTGACGGGCTTGATCAGCGGGATGTTCAGCGTCTGGTCATCGATAGGGCCGACTTTTGTATCGGGCGTACCGCAAATGTCCAGCACCAATTGGGTGATGCGTTCGATGTGCTCCACCGTCAACTGCGGGTCCACGCCGCGTTCAAAGCGGTGACCTGCATCGGTCGAGAAGTTGTAGCGGCGTGAACGGCCTGCAATGGCCGTGGGCCACCAGAAAGCGGCTTCGATGTAGATGTTTTGCGTGTCATCGGAGACAGCGGTGGCGTCGCCACCCATGATGCCCGCCAAGGACTCGACTTGGCTGTCATCGGCGATCACGCCGACCTTCTCGTCCACGGTCACGGTGTTGCCATTCAGCAGCTTGAGCGATTCATCGGGCCTGCCCCAGCGTACCTGCAGGCCGCCGTGGATCTTGTCGAGGTCAAAAATGTGTGAAGGCCGGCCAAACTCGAACATCACGTAATTGGAGATGTCCACCAGCGGACTCACGCTGCGCTGGCCGCATCGAGCCAAGCGGTCCGCCATCCACTGCGGGGTTTGAGCTTGGGTGTTCACGCCCTTGACCACACGCCCGCTGAAGCGACCGCACAGGTCTGGGGACTGGACATTCACGGCCAGCTTATCGCTGATCTGGGTGGCCACAGCGGTAAACGATGGTGACTTGAGTGGTGCGCCAGTCAGGGCCGACACTTCACGCGCGATGCCGAACACACTCAAGCAATGCGCCAAATTGGGCGTGAGTTTGAGCGTCATCAAGTTGTCGTCCAGATTCAGGTACTGGCGGATGTCTTGGCCCAAAGGCGCATCCAGTGGCAACTCGAGCAGACCGCCATGGTCATCGGCGATCTGCAGCTCTTTGGCCGAGCACAGCATGCCTTGGCTCTCCACACCGCGCAGCTTGCCGACCTTGATGACAAAAGGCTTGCCGTCTTCACCGGGTGGCAACTCGGCACCCACCATGGCGCAAGGCACGCGGATGCCCACGCGGGCGTTGGGCGCGCCGCAAACGATGTTGAGCAAAGCGCCCTGCCCCACGTCCACCTGGCACACGCGCAGGCGATACGGCATTGGGGTGTTGCACGGCTTCCTTGATTTCACCGACCACGATTTTTGTGAACGGCGGGGCTACGGGCTCGATCTCTTCCACTTCGAGACCAGCCATGGTCAGGGTATCGGCCAGTTGCTGGGTCGTCAGGGGCGGGTTGCAGAACGCGCGCAACCAGGATTCAGGAAATTGCATGACTCGTGTCTCGGCTTGGAAATTACTGGAACTGATTCAGAAAGCGCACATCGCCGTCAAAGAACAGGCGCAGGTCGTTCACGCCGTAACGCAGCATGGTGAAGCGGTCCATGCCCATGCCAAAGGCGAAGCCGATGAAGCGTTCGGGGTCGAGGCCCATGTTGCGCACCACGTTCGGGTGCACTTGGCCGGAGCCGCCCACTTCGAGCCAGCGACCGGCCAAGGGACCGCTTTGGAACTGGATGTCGATCTCTGCGCTGGGCTCTGTGAAGGGGAAAAAGCTGGGGCGAAAGCGCAACACCAAATCGTCGCTCTCAAAAAAGGTACGGCAAAAATCGGTGACTACGACCTTGAGGTCTTTGAAGCTCACGTTCTCGCCAATCCAAAGGCCTTCGCACTGGTGGAACATGGGCGAGTGGGTCGCATCGCTGTCCACGCGGTAGGTGCGGCCAGGGGCAATCACGCGGATCTCGGGCATGCCTTGGCCCGCGTCGAGTTGGTTCTTGTAGCGCTTGACGTGCTGCACCGCGTGGCGGATCTGCATCGGGCTGGTGTGCGTCCGCAACAAATGACCGCCTTCGACATAGAAGGTGTCGTGCATAGAGCGGGCGGGGTGGTCTTCGGGCGTGTTGAGCGCGGTGAAATTGAACCAGTCGGTTTCGATCTCGGGGCCTTGGGCCACTTCAAAGCCCATGGAGCCAAAAATGTTTTCGACGCGCTCCAGCGTGAGCGAGACGGGGTGCAAACCACCGACATGGGCACTGTGGCCAGGCAGCGTCACATCCAACGCCTCGGCCTTGAGTTGGGCTTGCAATTCAGCATCGGCCAGCGCCTGGCGGCGGTCGTTCAGCGCAGTCTCAATCGCCTGCTTGGCGAGGTTGATGGCAGCACCACGTGTTTTCTTGTCTTCCACGCTCAGAGCCGCCATGCCCTTCATCAACTCGGTGATGCGACCGGCTTTGCCCAAAAAAAGGGCTTTGGCGTTTTCCAGGTCCGCAGGTGTCTGTGCCTGCACAAAACTCTGGCGGGCGGATTCGACCAGGGTGTCCAACTCGTTCATGGTGGGAATTCGGTAGATGAAAAAATAAAAAAGGGATTGAAGCTTTTGCGAGCCTCAATCCCTTTGATCGAGTGCGTGGCACGGGCCCGAGGGCCCATGTCACTAATGGCCGCAG
>JACDQO010000161.1 GCA_015657605.1 Limnohabitans sp.
CATGACGCGCCGCGATCTGCAAAACGAGATGAAAAAGCAAGGTCGTCCTTGGTGCATTGGCAAGGCATTTGACCACTCGGGCCCCATTGGCCCCATCACACCGATTGGCCAAACAAAGGACATCCACAACGCCGAAATCAGCCTGCAAGTCAATGGCGCTGACCGGCAGCGCAGCAACATCTCCAAGCTCATTTGGAACGTCGCCGAAACCATCGAGCACTTGTCCGCTGCTTGGGAACTGCAGCCCGGCGACCTGATTTACACCGGGACGCCCGAAGGCGTGGCGGCGGTTGTGTCCGGTGACACCTTGGTCGGTGAAGTGGCGGGCCTGGGCCGCTTGCAAGTGCAGATCCGCTGACAGCCTGGGCGGTCAGCGCCCCATCACCATGGGGATCTGCCGCTCACTCAATGAAAAAAAGTGCAAGAAATTCAAATAAAAAAGGGTTTCCACCTATCATTTTTGAATATTGATGCAACATAATGCATATTCACGCAAACTAAGACGCGTACTCCAGCGCAACGGATCACGCGATGGATATTAGGATTGATTAACCGACCGCACGGTTGGTTTATGATTTTGTTTTTCAACCCATGATGGAGACACGTCGATGAAAAAATTCCTGCAACAAACGGCCTTGGCCGCAGGCCTGATGGCGGTTGGTTTTGGCGTGCACGCCCAAACCATCACGCTCAAAGTGCATCACTTTTTGGGCCCACAGTCCATTCAACACACCACCATGTTGGGCGACTGGTGCAAGAACATTGCACGTGACTCCAACAACCGCCTGCAATGTCAAATCTTCCCCGCCATGCAATTGGGCGGCACACCACCGCAGCTGTATGACCAGGCCAAGGATGGCGTGGCCGATGTGGTTTGGCACGTGGCCGGTTCCTCGGCAGGTCGATTCCCCAAGACACAGGTGTTTGAATTGCCTTTCACCATGACCAACGCTGCAGCAACCAGCCGCGCCGCTTGGGACTTTGTGCAAAAGCACGCCATGGATGAACACAAGGATGTCAAGCTTTTGGCCGTTCATGTGCACGGCCCTGGTGTGATCTTCACCAAGGACAAGCAAGTCACCAAAATGGAAGACTTCAAAGGCTTGAAGATGCGCGCGCCAACCGCCAACGTGACCAAAATGTTGGCCAAGTTGGGCGCCACCCCCGTGGGTATGCCCGTGCCCCAAGTGCCTGAAGCCCTGTCCAAAGGTGTCATCGATGGCGCTGTGATTCCCTACGAAGTCGCTCCCGGCTTGAAGGTGCATGAACTGACCAAGTTCGCGGCGGAAACCGACAAGAGCTACCCGGCTCTGTACACCACCGTGTTTGTCATGCCCATCGAACAAGGCCCAAGTACGTACTCGCTGCCCGCCGACTTGAAGGCCGTCATCGACAAGAATTCTGGTCGCGAACTGTCGGCATTCTTGGGAGCGACCCAAGCCGGCAACGACGTGCCTGGCCGCAAGGTGTTTGAAGAAACCAAAACACAAACCATCACGGTGATCCCGCCCGCTGAACTGGCACGCTGGAAGAAAGCCACCGACGAGCAGGACGACGAGTGGGTCCAGACGATGAACAAACGCGGCCTCAATGGCGCGGCTTTGCTCAAGGACGCTCAAGACCTGATCAAGCAATACACCAAGTAAAACGTTTCTTGATTGGATCGCCATGGGGTGAGCTGCGGCCCACCCCATTTTTTATTTCTCGAGGAGTTGCCCTGTGGCTGAAGCCGTCCATGTGATATCGACACGTCAATACCAAGGCTTGGCCTGGATGCTCGACCGTTTGTGCAAGTTATTTGCCATTTTCTCCGGCTTGACCTTGCTGGCCATGGCCTTCATGTCTTTGCGAAGCATTGTGGGGCGTGCATTTTTTGACTCCCCCTTGCTGGGTGACTATGAGCTGGTGCAATTCATGTGCGCAGGGGCTGTCGCCATGTCGCTCCCCTACACCCACTGGATTTCGGGCCATGTGATCGTTGACTTTTTCACAGCCAAAGCGCCCACCCGATTCAACGCCTTGCTGGACACATTGGCGAACCTTTTGTTGGCCGGTTTTTCTGCTTTGCTCACTTGGCGCATCTGGGTAGGCTTGCGGGATTTACAGGTCAGCTTTGATGCGTCGATGCTGCTCGAGATTCCCACTTGGTGGGCCTATGTCCCACTGGTGCCCGCATTTGCGCTTTTGACCGCAACAGCCCTTTACCGTGCCATTGAAAAAATGAAAGAAATCACACCATGACCGGCATCGAATGGGGCTCCTTGATGTTTGCGTTCCTGTTGCTGCTGCTGGCGCTCAGGATCCACATCGGTGTGGCTATGCTGCTGACGGGCAGTGTGGGTTACATCTTCATGTCGGGCTGGGACCCGTTGATGAACTATTACAAGAACGTCGCCTTTGCTCGCTACTCGACTTATGACTTGTCGGTGGTGCCGCTGTTCTTGCTGATGGGTCAGTTCGCGACCAATGGGGGGTTGTCCAAGGCCTTGTTCAAGGCGGGTAATGCCATGATTGGCCACTGGCGCGGCGGTATGGCCATGGCCGCTGTCACGTCATGCGCCGGTTTTGGGGCCATTTGCGGCTCATCGCTGGCCACGGCAGCGACCATGGGCCAAGTGGCTTTGCCTGAGCTCAAAGCGCATAAATATTCCGAACGCCTGTCCGCCGCCGTCATTGCAGCGGGCGGTACGCTGGGCATCCTTATTCCGCCATCGGTACCCTTGGTGATTTACGCCATCATCACCGAACAAAATATCGCCAAACTTTTCATGGCGGCCTTTGTTCCAGGCATCATCGCGGCCATTGGCTACATGGTGGTCATTGGCATCATCGCCCGCGTCAGCCCCCAAGACGCGCCGCGCGGTGACCGCTTCACATGGCCCCAACGGCTGAAAGCACTGGCAGAGACATGGCCCGTCTTGCTGATTTTTTTGGTGGTCATTGGCGGCATTTATGGCGGCTTTTTCACACCCACCGAAGCCGCCTCGATCGGTACCGTGGCCACCGCCTTTGTGGCTTGGAGATCAGGTGGTTTGCGCGGCGAAGGTCTGCTGCAATGCCTTTACGGCGCAGCCGCAGGCACGGGCATGATTTTTCTGATTTTGCTGGGTGCCGATGTGCTGAACGTGTTTTTAGCGCTCACCCAAGTCAATACGGAGTTGGCCAAATGGGTGGTGGGGATGGATTTGTCACCACTGGCCGTGCTCTTCACCATCATTGCCATTTACCTGGTTTTGGGTTGCGTGATGGACAGTTTGTCCATGCTCTTGCTGACCATCCCGATTTTCTTTCCCATCATCATGGGCATTGACCTGTGGGGACTCGACCCCGAGTCCAAAGCCATCTGGTTTGGCATATTGGCCCTTATGGTGGTGGAGATTGGCTTGATCACCCCACCCGTGGGTATGAACGTGTTTATCATCAGCAGCATGGTGAAAGACGTGCCGATGAAAGACATCTTCCGCTACATCATGCCTTTCCTGGCCTCTGACCTTTTGCGCATCCTGCTGCTGGTTTTTGTGCCCTCTGTTGCTTTATTTGTCCTGAAACTCTGACCATGTTCACACGAGAAGCCATTCGACACTGCCGCCAGTGCGGCGCATCGGTGGCTTACCGTTTGCCCGATGACGGCGACACCAAAGAGCGCGCCATCTGCACCGTGTGCCACACGGTTCACTACGAAAACCCCCTGAACGTGGTGGGCACGGTGCCGCACTGGGGCGAGCAGGTGCTGCTGTGCAAACGCAACATCGAGCCACGCAAAGGCAAGTGGACCTTGCCAGCAGGTTTCATGGAGTTGGGCGAATCCACCTCAGAGGGCGCTGCGCGCGAGACCACCGAAGAAGCCGGTGCGCAGTTCGTCATGGAAGACTTGCTGACGGTGATGAGCGTGCCGCGTGTGGGCCAGGTGCACCTGTATTACCGGGCACGCTTGACCAGTGATGTGTTCGACCCCGGCCACGAAACCATGGAAGCTCGGCTGTTCACAGAAGCAGAGATCCCTTGGGACGAATTGGCTTTTCGCACCGTCAAGGAAACGCTGGAGCACTACTTTGCCGACCGCCGTGCGGGCCAGTTTGGCACGCACGCGTTCGACATTGCTTGAGCGCTGCGAAGGTCAGATATCAATCGCCGAAGCCGACCCGGCCTGCTTGCGCAGCTCAAACTTCTGAATCTTGCCCGTGCTGGTTTTGGGCAACTCCCCAAACACCACCGCACGCGGCACCTTGAAGCCCGCCAGGTGTTGCTTGCAGTGCGCCACGATTTGCTCAGCGTGACCTGAGCGTCGGCCTTCAACTCCACAAAGGCGCAAGGCGTCTCGCCCCAGCGCGCATCGGGCTTGGCCACCACGGCCGCTGCCAACACCGCGGGGTGACGGTAGAGCACATCTTCTACCTCGATCGATGAAATGTTCTCGCCGCCCGAGATGATGATGTCTTTGCTGCGGTCCTTGATCTTGAAGTAACCGTCGGGGTACTGCACCGCCAAGTCGCCGCTGTGGAACCAACCGCCCGCAAAAGCCTCTTGCGTGGCCTTGGGGTTCTTGAGGTAACCCTTCATGGTGATGTTGCCCTTGAACATGATCTCGCCCATGGTCTCGCCGTCTTGCGGCACAGGCTGCATGGTTTCGGGGTTGAGCACGCGCACATCGCGCTGCAGGTGGTAGCGCACACCCTGACGGGCATTCAGCCGGGCCCGATCACC
>JACDQO010000162.1 GCA_015657605.1 Limnohabitans sp.
CCACCGCCGGTGCATCGGTCGGCCGCTTTGGCGCACGTGCAATTGCACGGGCCCACGCGGCGCATGTCGGCAGGAGCCTCCAGATAACGCGCCTCCAAAGCCGAGCGCGGCACATCGGGCGTCCAAAGCCACAAAGACAAGGCGGTCAAGGCAGTCAGAACCAACACGCTGGCAAACCTTTTCATGGAGCGCGGGCCACGCGCGTCAAAGCGTTCATATCAGGGCTTGGGGCCAAAAGGGCCGTTGAGCATCACGGTTTGCACATTGAGCACCGCCGCGATGCTGACCCAAACCCAGTACGTGACGAGCAACAAACTGGCCCAACGCGACATCCGCCACAAGCCCATGACCAAGGCCAAGATCGAGAGCCACAAGAACACCACCTCAAAGAGCGCCCAATCAGGCCGCTGCAACTTGAAGTAGAGCGCACTCCAAAGGACATTCAGGAACGCATTCACCCCGAACAAGCACAGCACACGGCGGCGCAGGGCCTGCGTGTCAGCCGCTTGCCAAGCCAGCCAAGCGCTGATGGCGCACAAGGTGAAAATGGTGCTCCAGATGACACCAAAAGCGGCGTCAGGCGGCTTCCAAGGAGGGTGGCGTAAAGCGAAGTACCAAGGCCCCAACTCGGTCAGGGCCGCGCCGATGCCCGCTGTACCGTAGCTGAGCACAAAGGCCAAGAGCAAGGTGCGCACAGACGCTTTATACCTGTGCCCCAGGGTTGACGTCAGCAAGCCGTGTTCGGGGTGCTGGTTCACTCAAGCCTCATGTGCGTGCCAATCCCAATAAATGAGCCATGTCTTTCAAGAAGATGCGCACGTGCGCCATCGGATCCTTGCGCGCCAATTCTTTGTTCATGTAGGACTCAAACGTCAGGCGCTGCACGTCACGGTCTTCGCAGATCTTGACAAACTTTTCGCGGCGTTTGTCGTTTTGGTACCAGAAGTACTGCATCACACCCAAGATCCAGAACACACGGCCATGTTGCTTCATGAAGCTCTTGCGGCCTTGCTTCAAGCAAGCGCTGTTGCCGGTTTTGAGGGCCTGGTGTGCGGCTTGCGACACACGCCGCGCGCAATCCATCGCGTAGTAAATGCCTTCGCCAGAGGACGGGGCCACCACACCAGCGGCGTCGCCGATCACCACCACATCCCGGCCGTTGTCCCATTGGGGCAGCGGTTTGAGCGGAATCGGTGCGCCTTCGCGGCGCAAAGTAGCTGCATGGGTCAGGCCAGCAATCTCACGCAAGCGCGCCGTGGCACTGCGCAAAGAGTACCCTTGTCGGCGCTGCCCATGCCCACGCTCATGGTCTTGCCGTGCGGAAACACCCAGCCATAAAAGTCGGGCGAGACCTCACCTTGGTAGTACACGTCGCAGCGCGCCGCGTCGTAGCCGGGCTGGCCTACAGGCGACTCGATGATCTCGTGGTACGCGAACACGTATTTGGTTTTGTGGGCGTTGGGAATGGCTTGGCGCGCGACTTCTGAGCGCGCACCATCGGCCCCCACCACCATGCGGGTCGACACCTTGACGGGCTGTGCATGCTCGGCTGCAGCGTGCTCTTTGGCCGTGACCGGGGTGTAGTGCACCCACAGCTGACCGCTGTCGTCGTGCTGCAGCTTGTCAAAAATCGCTTGGCAACGCACTGCGCCCGACTGGGCTGCGCGTTCGCGCAAATACTCGTCGAACTCGTCGCGGTCCACCATGCCCACATAGCCGTTGTCGATCGGGATGTCGACCTTGTTGTCGGCGGGTGAGATCATGCGGGCGCAACGCACCTTGGCCACCAGCAGGTGGTCAGGGATGTCAAAGTCCTTGATCAGGCGCGGCGGGATCGCCCCGCCGCAGGGTTTGGTGCGGCCTTGACGGTCCAACAACAAAACACGCCAGCCTTGGCGCACCAGGTCGTGTGCTGCGGTGGCGCCCGAAGGCCCTCCGCCCACCACAACAAAGTCGTAATCGGTTTGGTTCATGAGCTTGACCCACCTTTGAGTAATACGGGACCATCAAAACGCAAGGGCTGACGTTGCGCAGGCCCGGCACGCAGGCGCACAGCCACCGCCGCCGAAACCGCAAACATCAGCGCTTGCATGCCAAACACAGCCGCATAAGCCGTGCGCTGTTCACCCAACAAGGCATGGGCCAGGTCGCTGGCGGCAGTGCCGAGCAATCCCCCCAAGCCAAAGGCCGCCGCTTGCGCTGCGCCCCACAAACCCATGCGCGTGCCTTCGCGGCCCGCGCCACCTTCACCGGCCAAGCGCATCATGGTGGCAATCGCCGCGATCGAGAACGCGCCGTTGGCCACACCCAAAAACACCACATTGGCCTTCAGGGGCCATTCAGCAGACAGCGCCGAGCTGACCAAACCCACCGTGGCCAAGGCCGAGAACAAACAACCGCCCACCATCCAGGCCTGCACCGAGCCCAAGCGCCCCGCGACACGACCGGTCACCACGGTGGCCGCGGCCCGAGATCGAGAACACGTCTTCCACCGGCAGCAGGAACGCGCCGTCCACGG
>JACDQO010000163.1 GCA_015657605.1 Limnohabitans sp.
AGCGTCGCACCAGCCGGTGCGCATCTTCAAAGTGACGGGCACGCCGTGCGGCAAAGCGGCCTCGACCACGGCTGAAATGATCTCCAGCGCCAGCGCTTCGTCCTGCATCAAGGCCGAGCCGGCCCATTTGTTGCAAACCTTCTTCGCTGGGCAGCCCATGTTGATGTCGATGATTTGCGCGCCACGGTCGATGTTGTAGCGCGCGGCGTCGGCCATCATCTGCGCCTCGGTGCCCGCGATCTGCACCGCGATCGGGCCGGGCTCGCCATCGTGGTTGGCACGGCGCGAGGTTTTGAGCGAAGCCCACAGGTCTGGGCGCGAGGTCACCATTTCGCTCACGGCATAGCCCGCTCCAAACTGCCGGCACAGCTGTCGAAACGGCCGATCCGTCACCCCTGCCATGGGGGCAACGAACACGTTGTTCGGCAACAGGTAAGGGCCAATCTGCATGACGGGTGGGCGCTGTGAAATGGGGTTTGCTTAAAAAGAAGGCACGATTGTAGTTGCTTAATATTTCAGCAACTGACGGCCAAATGTGTTAAGCACAGGGCCCAGCAAACGCCCTCTAAACACCGAATTCGATCGGGACAAAGCCAAGCATCAGGGCCATCGCTACACTCCTTGGATGGAAATTTGGCTCCACCACATCATGCAATGGCTGGCTTTGCCCGAGCACGGTCTGAGCACCGTGTTTGTGGTGGCTTTTGTGTCGGCCACCTTGCTGCCCATGGGCTCTGAGCCGGCGGTGTTTGGCTTGGTCAAACTCAACTTGGGTCTTTTTTGGCCTGCGATTTTGGTGGCCACGGCGGGCAACACCTTGGGTGGCATGCTCAGCTGGTGGATGGGCTGGGGCACACGGCATGCGGTCAGCCGCTGGCGCGACTCCAGCAGTCACGCCCGGGCGCTGGTTTGGTTGGAAAAATTGGGGCCCAAAGCCTGCTTGCTCAGCTGGTTGCCGGGTGTGGGCGACCCTTTGTGCGCGGTAGCTGGCTGGCTCAAATTGCCATTTTGGCCATGCACGCTGTACATGGCCATTGGCAAGTTTTTTCGCTACCTGGTGATGACAGCCCTGCTGCTGTGGGTGTTTCCCGGCCAGCTTTGACGCTGGCCAAACCCCACAGCGACACGGCGCAGCCTCAGTCTTGAACGATCTTGCGCTCTTTGATGATCTGCGCAAAACGGCGCGCATCGGCTTTGGTGAGGGCACCAAACTCTGCAGGTGACATGGGCGTCGGTTCAGCGCCAATGCCTTTGATGGCCTCCACAGCACTGGGCACCATGAGGGCGCGGTTGATCTCGCGGTTCAAGCGGTCCACGATGGCCGCTGGCGTGCCCGCAGGCGCCCAGAAACCGTGCGATGTGCCGGCATCGAAATTCTTGAGCCCCAGCTCATTGAGCGTGGGCGCATCGGGGAACATGGACAAGCGCTGTGGCGAGGTGACGGCCAACAAACGCAGACGGCCAGAGCGCACATGCGAAAAAGCAATGCCCGGGTCCATCAAATAATCCACGCTGCCACCCAAGAGGTCTTGCAGCGCTGCAGCAGAACCGCGGTAAGGAATGTGCAGCGTAAAAATACCCGCTTGCGATTTGAGCATCTCACCCGCAATGTGGGGGCTGGTGCCGTTGCCTGGCGAGCCATAGCTCATCTTGCCGGGATTGCGTTTGGCGTAAGCGATGAATTCGGCATAGGTCTTGTAAGGCGCATCGCTGCGCACGACCAAAAACAACTGCAAACGCGCGCCGGCAGCAACCGGAATCAGGTCCTTGTCGTGGTCAAAAGGCATCTTGGGTGTGACATAAGGCACGATGGAGGCGCCGCTGCCCGAGCTGCACAAAATGGTGTAACCGTCAGGCGCGCTCTTGGCGGCCAAATCGGAGCCGATGATGCCGCCAGCGCCGCCACGGTTGTCCACCACAATTTGTTGGCCCAAGGCTTGAGACACGGTGTTGGACACGGCACGGGCGACCAAATCGGGCGATCCGCCGGCAGGGAAATTCACGATCATGCGAATGGGTTTGGCGGTGGGCCAAGCAGCGCTTTGGGCCTGTGCGGTGCCAAAGGCGCCCAGTGCCAAACTCGAAACAGCGGCAAGGCCAAGTTGTCGGCGGCGTGGGTCATGGTGGTGGGTCATACGGTGTTCTCCGAATTTTTGAATAGAAAAAGCAGTGCGCAAAACAGCGGGATTGATTATGGGAAGAAATCAAGTGCTGCGCTACCCGGGAAAACCTTGCCCCCCTCAACAGGTGGCCTACTGCGTATCAGGCCACTGCATTGCGCAGAGGCAGTCCCTGGACCCAGCGGCTCAAATTGTCCAAAAACATCTGCGCTACGCGGTGCTCGTTGCCATCTGAGTGGCCCGCAGCATGGGGCGTAACCATGACCTGGGGCATGGCCCACAAAGGAGAGTCTTGCGGCAAGGGTTCGTGCGCAAACACATCCAAAAAAGCACCGCCCAGCTGCCCACTTTGCAAAGCTGCAATCAAAGCAGGCTCGTCCACCACCTCACCCCGCGCCACGTTGACCAGATGCGCCCCTGTAGGCAACAAAGCCAAGGCTTGGGCATTGACCAATTGACGGGTTTTGGGGGTCAGGGGGCAAGTCAAAACCAACCAGTCGGTCTTGGGCAAAACCTGCTGCCAGTCCTCAAACGTGACCATTTCAACGCTGTGGGCGTCTGAGAGGTTTGGGGGGTTGTTTTGCGCTTGCTGGCGCACGGCCACCACATCCATCCCTAAGGCTTGCAGCAAGCTGCCCAGCTTTTGACCAATGGGCCCCCAGCCGATGATCGTGGCCGTTTGGCCCGGCAAGTCGCGTGGCATGCGCTCGCCCATCATGGGGATCCACTGGCGGCCCTGCTGCTCGGCCCACAACAGCGGAAAACGCCGGGCCAGCGCCAACATGCCCGCCAAAGCCACGGTGGCCACCACCTGCGCATTGGCCCCGGACGATGTGCAGACCTGGACACCCTTGGCCAAGAGGTCGAGGTAAATTTGTCGGTCAGCGCCCGCTGAATGGATGTGCACCCACTTCAGTGCGGGCGATTGGCGAAGCAAGGTGTAGACCTGTTGCAAAGCCGGGTGGATTTCGTGCTTGGTGGAGGTGCCCGTGACCTCCCGTGAGATGAAGGCCACATCGGCATCGGTGCGTTGGGCAGCCACGGCATCTTCCAAGGCGATCAGCTCAAAAGAACGCTGGCCCATCGCCACCGAGACCGCCGGCCCCAAGCGGTCAATCGACTGCCGGGACATGAGGATGCGCAAAGAGGTGTTCATGGCGGGGTCTGGCTGCTGCGCTGGATCACTCGGCTTTGGCGCCCGAATCGCGCACGATGACGCGCCACTTGTCGTGCTCGCGCTGAACGAACTGACCAAACTGGGCCGGCGTGCCGCCTGCGGGGTCTGCGCCTTGGGCGATCATTTGCTGCTCAATGGCAGGCACTTGCAAGATCTCGTTGACGGCTTTGTTGACCATGCTGATCACGGCGTCTGGCGTGCCCTTGGGGGCAAAAAAGCCAAACCATGAACCAGCTTCAAACTGGGGGAAGCCTTTTTCGACCACGGTGGGCACTTCGGGCATGGAGCGCGAGCGCTTGAGTGAACTGACCGCAATCGGCTTGAGCTTACCCGCCGTGATGTGCGGCATGACCGAAGGGATGGTGGCAAACATGAACTGGATGCGGCCTGCCAAGAGGTCTTTCAGGGCATCGGCACCTTTGTAGGGGATGTGGGTCGCCTCAAAACCCACCCGCTTGGACAACATGAAACTGGACAAGTGGGACGAGGTGCCGATGCCGGTTGAACCGTAGTTGAGCTTGCCCGGATTGGCTTTGGCGTAGGCGACCAGCTCTTCCATGGTGTTGGCCGGTACCGAGGGGTGGATGACCAAGACATTGGGGACATCCGCGATTTGAACAATCGGCACCAAATCGGTCAAAGGGTTGTAGGGCAGCTTGCCATACAGCGTGGGGTTGACGGCAATCGGACCGACCGAATTGACGATCAAGGTGTAACCGTCTGGTGCGGAGCGGACCACCAATTCGGTGCCCAGGTTGCCCCCCGCGCCGGGTTTGTTGTCGATGACAAAGGGCTGCTTGAGTTTTTCAGACAGCTGCTGCGTGACGGTGCGCGCCAAGATGTCAGTGGTGCCCCCGGCCGTGAAGGCCACCACCACTTTGACGGGTTTTTGCGGATAGGCCTGAGCTTGCGCCCAAGAAGGCATGGCCATGGCCAAGACTGAAAGGCTGGCGGCAAGCCAAAGAGAAGGTGACGTCATGCGGGTCTTTCGGTGGGGGTGAACAAGCAAGGGGCTCAGGTTTTGTAACTCGGGTCTATCCGGTCGAGTTTGCGCAGCAAGGCGGGCCACTCCATGAGGCCATAGGGTCTGCGGGTGCTGGGCTGGTAGTTGTTCCAGGTCTCTTCCAGCACATCGGGCGCTACTTTGACAAAGGGCGTGTTGCAGGCCATGGCTGCGAGTTGGGCATGGCACGACAGCTCCAGGCGGTGCATCCAATTGAACGCCTCGCCCACACTGCGGCCCACCGTCAAGACGCCGTGGTTGCGCAAAATAAGGGCTTCACCCTGCCCCAGGTCTTTCACCAGCGAAGCCTGCTCGGCCAGATCGAGCACCACGCCTTGGTAGTCGTGGTAGCCAATCTTGAGGAAACGCATCGAGGTCTGGGTGATGGGCAAGAGACCGCATTCGAGCGAAGACACCGCCATGGAGGCCCAGCTGTGGGTGTGGATGACGCAGTCCACCTCGGGGCGCGCTTCGTGCACCGCGCTGTGGATCACGTAACCGGCTTTGTTGATGCCGTAATTCAGATCGCCAAAATCGGGCTTGGACAGGATGTTGCCATCGTGGTCGATTTTGATGAGGCTGGACGCGGTGATCTCTTCGTACATCATGCCGTAGGCATTGATGAGAAAAGCACCGTCTTCGCCCGGCACCCGCGCCGAGATGTGGTTGGCCATCATGTCGGACATGCCGTAGAGGGCCACCAAGCGGTAGCAAGCCGCCAAATCCACCCGTGCTTGCCATTCTGCAGGGGTGCAGCGCGCTTGCATCGATTCGATTTTCAAAAATCCGTTTTCAACCATGGCAACTCCTTGAGGCTCAGTCCAGTTTCACGTCGGCGCTCTTGACCAAATTGACCCAGAACTTGGCATCTTCGGTCAAAAACGCCGCGAATTGATCGGGCGTGGTGGAGACTGACACATCGGTGCCTTCGCGGGCCAATGCGGCTTTCACAGAAGGCTGGGCCATGGCCGATTGCGCGGCATCAAAGATGCGTTTCATGACCGCTGGCGGTGTGCCCACGGGCACAAACAAACCATACCAAAACTCGATCGCGTACTCGGGCAGTTTGGCTTCTTGCATGCCCGGCAAACCGGGAACCAAAGTCGAGCTGTTGCGTGTGCTGACGGCCAAGCCTTTCAAGCGACCGGCTTGGATCATGGGCAAGACCGAAGGCGGGGTGCCAAAGGTCACTTGGGTGTCGCCCGCGATCACCGACTGGATGGCGGGCGCACCCCCGCGAAACGGGATGTGCACCATGTCCACACCGGTCAACTGGGTGAACAAAGCAGCCCCCAAATGCGGTGCAGAGCCGTTGCCCGAGGTGGCGTAGTTGATCCTGCCAGGTGATTGTTTGGCCCGCGCGATCAGGTCTTGCACCGAGTTGATGCCGATGTTGGGGTTGACCGCAATCACCAAGGGTGAGGTGGTGACTTTGGTGATGGGCACCAAGTCTTTGGGGGTGTAGTTCAGCTTGGGGTTGAGCGCCGGGTTGACCGAGATGCTGCTGGGGCTGGCCAACAAAATGCTGTAGCCATCGGGGGCGGCCTTGGCCACGTTTTCGGCCGCAATGCTGGAACCCGCGCCAGCGCGGTTTTCCACAATGATGCTCTGGCCAATGGCTTTGCCCATCGCGTCACTGATGGCGCGGGCCACATAGTCGGCCGCACCACCCGGTGCAAAACCGACCACCAGACGAATGGGTTTGTTGGGATAGGCAGCGCCTTGGGCTTGCGCACCCATGGCGAAGCAAGAAAGGACCAAAGCGGAAATCAGGTTTCTTTTGTTCATGGTGTTGTCTCCTTCGTTTAAAAAGTCTCGGTCGATGGGGAAGAGGCTCAAGCAGCGCTGGCGATGCGCAGCACGATCTTGCCGGTGTGCTGGTTGCTTTCCATGTGGGCTTTGGCTTGGTCCAATTGGTCAAACTCAAATACCCGATCGAGCAAAGGCTGGATCCGGCCATCGGCAAACGCCGGGAGGATTTGCGCCGCAAATTGCGCGATGCCATCGGCACGCTGGGCCGGTGTGCGGTTTTTGTTGGACACGCCATACAGACACAGCCGCTTGGCGTGCAGAGCCTCCAAGTCAATCGTCGCATTGAGGGTGTTGTCGACATAGCCCACAAAACCCAAACGCCCCTGAAACGCCATGCAGCGCATGCTTTCGGCAAAGACACTGCCGCCCACGGTGTTGACCACCAAGTTGGCGCCTTTTTGCTCGGTGGCTTGCAGCACAGCCTGGTGGAAGTCGGCCGCACGGGTGCACAAGCCCACATCCAGCCCCAGGGGTTTGAGTTGATCGAGCTTGGCTTGTGAGCCCGAGGTGCCGATGACTTTGGCCCCCAAGACCTTGGCCATTTGCAAGCTGGCCACGCCCACACCCGAAGACACGCCGTTGATCAGCAGCCATTGATCGGCTTTCAAGTGGCCTTGCAAGACCAAGAGGTCATAGGTCACCAAAAATGTGAGCGGAATCGATGCGGCTTGCTCCAGCGTCAAGTTGTCCGGCACGCGCATGATTTCGCGCACATCCATCAAGGCGTATTCCGAAAAAGCGCCCGGGCAGCGGCCCATGACGCGTTCGCCCACTTGCCACGCACCCGTCTCGCTGCCCAGCTGAACGATTTGCCCTGCCCCTTCCATGCCCGCGGGCTTGCTGCCGCCTTTGCCATGCAGGCCGTGGCCGATGATCAACTCGCCACGGTTGAGCGACGCCGCGTGCAGCTTGACCAGCACTTGGCCCGCACCGGGCACAGGCATGTCCACTTCACGCAGTTCCATCTGGCCCTGGCCATTGCTGATGTTCATCCAATACGATTTCATGAGGGACCTTATTCGCCTTTGAAGACGGGTTTGCGTTTTTCCATGAAAGCCTTGCGGCCTTCGGCGTAGTCAGCGCTGTCAAAGCAGCCGCGGATGAGTTGGGTGCACAGGTCCAGGTCCAACTCGGGCGAAGGTTTGAGGATTTCGCGTGTGATCGCCTTGGCCGCTTGAATGGTCAGCGGTGCAGTGACCGCCAATGCCGAGGTGTACTCGGCCAGCAACTCGGGCAAAGCCTCGGGGGCACAGACCCGCGTGACCAAGCCCAGACTTTGTGCCTCTTGCGCGTTGATCTTGCGGGCCGTGAAAAACAGGTCTTTGGCCGCACCGGGGCCGATCAGGTCCACCAAGTTTTTCATGGCCGAATAGCGGTAGCCCAAACCCAAGCGGGCGGCTGGGACCGAGAACACGGCGTCGCTGGCAGCGATGCGCATGTCGCAGCTGATGGCCACGTTGATGCCACCACCAATGCAAAAACCGCGAATGCAAGCCAGCGTGGGCTTGGGGAAATTGAAGATGCCCATGAGCGCGGTCTCGGCCATGTGCTCATAGCGGGTGACCGCTTCACGCGCCGCACGCATGTCTTCGAATTGCGAAATGTCGGCTCCCGAGACAAAGGCTTTTTCACCGGCCCCGGTGAACACCACCAAACGCACACGCGAGTCGTGTTCGGCCTGGTTCAAAAGCACCGGCACGGCTTCCCACATGTCCACCGACAGCGCGTTGTGCCGCGCCACATTGTTGAACTGGATGAACAGCGTGCTGCCGTCCAGCCAGGTGTTGACCCGCTCGGTGGGTGAGGTGTAGACCACATCAGACATTCAAAACACTCCTTTTGATTTCAATGCGGTCAAGGTCTGGTCATCCAGCCCCAACTCGCCCAGAATTTCGACGCTGTGCTCGCCCCGACGCGGCGCGGCGCGGGCGATGGTGCTGGGCGTGCGCTCCAGCTGCACCGGTTGACCCACCAGACGCTGCGGGCCTTGGTGCACCGACACCACTTCCTTGACCATCTTCAAGTGCTGCACTTGGGGTTCGTTGAACACTTCGTCCATGCTGTTGATCAAGCCACAGGCCACACCGCCATCGTTCAAACGCTCGATCCAGTAAGCACGGTCTTGCTTGGCCAAGCGTTCGTTGATTTCGGCGTTCAGCGCGTCGCGGTTGACCGAGCGGCTGGGCTTGTCCTTGTAGCGCGGGTCGGTGACCCATTGCGGCGCTTCCAAGATGTCGCAAAAGCGCTCCCAAATCTTGGAGCCAAACACCGCGATGTTCATGTAGCCATCGCGCGCTTTGTAGACCCCGGTGGGGATGCTGGTGGGGTGAAAGTTGCCCGCCTGCGTGGCCACCTCTTCGTCGATCAGCCAGCGCGAGGTCTGAAAGTCCATCATGTAGACCATGGACTCGAGCAGCGAGGTGTGCAGCCACTGGCCTTGGCCCGATTTTTCGCGCTCGAGCAAGGCCACCAAAATGCCCTGCGCCGCAAAAATGCCGGCGCACAAATCGGCAATCGGAATACCCACCCGCATCGGGCCCTGCTCGGCCAGGCCGGTGACCGACATCAAGCCGCCCATGCCCTGCGCAATCTGGTCAAAACCCGGCCTTGCGGCCAAGGGGCCGGTTTGGCCAAAACCCGAGATGCTGGCGTAGACCAGGCCGGGGTTGTCTTTTTTCAGGCTCTCATAGTCGATGCCCAAGCGGAACTTCACATCCGGGCGGAAGTTCTCCACCACCACATCGGCCTTGGCAATCAACTGCTTGAGCAGGGCAATGCCCTCGGGCTCTTTGAGGTTGAGGGTGATGGAGCGCTTGTTGCGGTGGGTGTACTGGTAGTCCGAGCCCTCTTGCCCGCCCAGCGTGTCGTCGCCGCGCATGTGCTCGGGCATTTGCACCTGAACCACATCGGCGCCCCAGTCGGCCAACTGGCGGCAGGCCGTGGGGCCAGCACGCACTTGGGTCAAATCGATCACCCTAAAGCGCGACAGCGCAGCGGAGGCGGGTTGGTGCGGCATGGGAATCTCCGAACAATGAAATACGCTGAGGGATCAAGTGCAAACACTTGCTGAAAGTGGCTCAAAGTGTGAGCGTCAAGCCCAAAA
>JACDQO010000164.1 GCA_015657605.1 Limnohabitans sp.
ACACGGTCAAGGTGGCGGCAAACGTGTCGGATTTTCCACCAATTCACGGGCTTCCACATCGACCACCTGATCGTCTGTGGACTTGGGTCGTCCCCAAGGGTCAGAACCCCCGGAAGGTGTGTGCCTGCGAAAGCCGCCTTGCTGGAAGTTCTGGCGCATGGCGCTGAATTGCTGCCAAACCATCACCACCTGTGGCTTGCGCCCGGTGAGCAGCCAACGCAGGGCAGCCCACAGCATGTAAAGGCACAAGGCAGCCACCAAGCCCAGCAAAAAAACCAGCCCCATGAAGGCCATGAACAGGCGAAACACCCAAGTCAGCAAAGTGGCCACAACTTTTTCTTTCTCAAAACAACTTCAAGGCAGACGGTCGAGCGCCTGCATGTAATCAGAAGATCGCACCAGTTCGTCCCAGACGCGTGCGGGCGAGCGAGGCAAGAGATTCAAACGACGTTCCTCACTGACCTCGTTGGGCTGCCATTGGTCTTTGACTTGCGCCTCGGCCAATTGGTCGAGCACCTCGTCCAGTTCAGCCCCACCGTTCACGGACGAGCGGTTGCACAGCAGCGCCAGGTCGCACCCAGCGTGCAGGGCGGCCATCACCGCTTCTGTGTAACTGAGTGTGCGGCCATCCATCTGGCGCGCAGCGGCCATCGACAGGTCATCGGTGCAGACCACGCCCCTGAAAACCCAACTGAGCGCGCAAAAATGTCTTGCAGCCAGCGCGGTGAAAAGCCCGCCGGTCGGCTGTCTACCTTGCTATAGATCACATGCGCTGGCATGACCGCGGTGAGCACGCTGCCCAGCCAACGGTAAGGCTGCGCATCGTCGGCCAAGATGGCCTTGAGGCTGCGCTTGTCCACCGGAAGCGCCACATGCGAGTCGGCCTTGACCGCGCCGTGGCCGGGGAAATGCTTGCCGCAGTTGGCCATGCCCGCTTGCAACAGGCCTTGCATCAGGCTTCGGGCCAAGAGGCTGACCACACGCGGGTCGCGGGCAAAAGCACGGTCACCGATGACACCGCTCTCGCCATGGTCCAAATCGAGGACGGGCGTGAAGCTGAAGTCCACGCCGCAAGCTCGCAATTCACTGGCCAGCACAAAGCCCACCGAGGTGGCCGCTTCGCAGGCCTTGAGAACGCCGGAGCCCGGCTGGCCCTTGTCGTCTTGAGACCAGAGTTCGCCCAGAGCGCGCATGGGCGGCAAGTGGGTGAAGCCGTCGGTGCGAAAGCGCTGCACGCGACCGCCTTCATGGTCCACCGCGATCAAGAGGTCTGGTCGGATGCTTTTGACCTCCAAGCACAAGTCGGTGAGTTGCGCCCGGCTTTGCCAGTTGCGGCCAAACAAAATCATGCCGCCCACCAAGGGGTGGGCCAAGCGGCATCGGTCCACTTCGGTGAGTGTGGTGCCAGCAATGTCGATGATCAGGGGGGCGTGGAAGCTCATGCGTGACTCAGCAGTTCAGGGTGAACAAGGGGAATTCAAGTGGGTGCTTTATCCGGACAAAGCGCCGACGGTGCCAAGGTCTCGACCACGCAAAAACTGGCGGCATACTCGGACTCGTCGGTCACGGTGATGTGGACACTGAGGCTTTTGGCTTCAAACCATTCTTTGAGCACGCCGTGCAGCACGATGACCGGCTGGCGCTGGGCAGCTTGGCCACCTCGCACAGCCGCCAGGTCATGGGCATGCGCATGCCAGGCCAATGGCCCTTGCTGAAGGCCTCTTTGGCAGAAAAGCGCGTGGCGAGATAGCGCACACCGCGCTCGGGCCAACGGGCGCTGCGCGCCTTCCAGGTGACCATTTCGGCGTCAGATCGAGCACCTTGGCGGCAAAGCGCTCGCCGTGCCGCTCCAAGCTCGCCCGGATGCGACGGATGTCGCAAATGTCGGTGCCGATGCCGTAGATCATTTGTTCAGGCAAGCCAGATACGCTTGCACCGTGGCCGCATAGCCCATCTCCAGCGCGTCGGCCATGAAGGCGTGTCCAATCGAGACTTCTTGCAGCCCTTTGACGGCAGCCACAAAGGCAGGCAGGTTGTCGCGGTTCAGGTCGTGGCCGGCATTCAGGCCCATGCCCACTTGCGTGGCGGCCACGGCGGCATCGGCATAACGCTGCAGCTGCTGGTCTTGCGCGGACGTACCAAAGGCAGCGGCATAGGGCTCGGTGTACAACTCCACCCGGTCTGCGCCCACAGCACGTGCTGCGGCCATTTGCTCAGGAATCGGGTCCATGAAGAGGCTCACGCGCACACCCAGCGACTTGCACTCAGCGATCAAGGGTTTCAGGCGCTCGGCATCTTGCGGAAAGGTCCAGCCGTGGTCGCTGGTGAACTGGCCTTCGCTGTCGGGCACAAAGGTCACTTGGTGGGGGCGCACTGAGCGCACATGGTCCATCAGGTTGTGGAAGGGGTTGCCTTCGATGTTGAACTCGCGCCCGGGCCAAGCCTGCATCAGCGCGTGCAGCTCGGGCACATCGCTGGCACGGATGTGGCGCTCGTCCGGGCGGGGGTGGATGGTGATGCCATGGGCGCCTGCTTGCAGGCACAGCTGGGCAGCACGGACCACGCTAGGGATGCCCAGGTGGCGCGAGTTGCGCAGCAGCGCGACTTTGTTGACGTTGACCGACAAGGCCACGCTTTGAGAAGATGTGGGCATGGAGGAGTTCATAAAGTTTGCAAGTCCAGCATCATTTGGCGGGTGCGCAAAGCGCCCACACCGCAATGGTAGTTGAGCAAGAGGCGCATGGGACGCTGCAACTGCACCAGCAGGTCCGCGCAATCGCGCAACAAAGCGGCCAAGGGGCTGGCGGATGCCAGCGCTGCGTGCAGCGCCAGCCACTGTTCGCCGCGCAAGGCGTTTCGCGGGTCATCGCTCACCCACTGCAAGCCGGCCTCGGGCACGAGCGCATAACTGTCCATGGGCGACAAAGGTTTGAGGGTCAAGGTCTGCTGGTTCAGGGCAGGCAACAGGCCCATTTCCCGCAGCAGCAGCAATTCAAAGCCACGCAAGGCCCACTGCAGCGCATCAGGGTCGCCACTGGCCAGCAAACACACAGCGGCGGCATACACCTCGAACAAAGCGGGGTGCGGGTCGTCACGCGCCGTCAGGCGCATGAGCAACTCATTGAGGTAATAACCGGAGAGCAGCGCCTCGCCCGTGGGCATGACGTGGCCGCCCACCCATTCGGCCGATTTGAGCGTGCGGATGTCACCGTCACCCCCAAACGCCAGTGACAAAGGCTGCAAAGGCAGCAGCACAGGCCGAAAACTCGAGGTTGGGCGTTTGGCCCCCTTGGCCACCAAAGCCACCCGGCCGTGGTGGCGGGTGAAGACCTCCAAGATCAGGCTGGTCTCGCTCCAGTCGTAGCGGTGCAGCACATAGGCTGGCTCGTCTGCAATCCGCTTGGAGGCCATTGGCAGTGGATTTACTCGTAACCGAAGCTGCGCACGCGGGCTTCGTCGTCGGCCCAACCCGAACGCACCTTCACCCACAGCTCAATGAACACCTTGGCGTCCAGCAGCTTTTCCAGCTCCACGCGGGTTTCGGTTCCAATGCGCTTGAGCTTCTCGCCCTTGTCACCGATGACCATGGCCTTGTGGCCTTCGCGCTCGACCACGATGGTGGCCGCAATGCGCAGCATCCGTTTGGCGGTGCGACCGGCTTCTTCTTCGAATTTGTCGATCACCACGGTGGAGGTGTAAGGCAGCTCGTCACCTGTCAGGCGAAAGAGTTTTTCGCGCACCATTTCGCTGGCCAGGAACTTTTCGCTGCGGTCAGTGAGTTCGTCTTCGGCGTGCCACCAAGGCTGCTCGGGCAGGTATTTTTCGCAAATGCCCAGCAGGCGCTCGATGTCTTTGGGCTGCTTGGCCGACATGGGCACAAATTCGGTGAAGGCATGGCGCTCTTGCATGCTTTGCAGCCAAGGCGCGATGTCGCCACGGCGGTGCACGTTGTCGAGCTTGTTGGCCACCAGCAAAACCGGTATGCCGGGCTTGAGCAGGGCCAGCACCTTGGCATCGGCCGTGGTGAAGCTGCCCGCCTCCACCACAAACAGCACCAGGTCCACGTCGCTCACAGCGCCAACCACGGTTTTGTTCAGCGACTTGTTGAGTGCGGTGCCGTGAATGGTCTGGAAACCAGGGGTATCGACAAACACATACTGTGCTGCGCCCTGGGTACGGATGCCGGTGATGCGGTGGCGCGTGGTTTGTGCTTTGCGCGAGGTGATGCTGATTTTTTGACCCACCAAAGCGTTGAGCAAGGTGGACTTGCCCACGTTGGGCTTGCCCACAATGGCCACCAGGCCGCAGCGCTGACCTTCCACCGGCACGGGCGTGGGGACAGGAGCGACCGGGGGCAATGCAGCGTCTTCAGATGCGTCCCGTGGCTGGATGGTCACGCCTGCGATTTGAACGGGGCGGCGCAGGGTTTGCTCATGCGGCGTGCGTTCAGTTTCAGGCGTTTTTTTGTCGGTGCTCATGCGGCGCTTTCGGGTTTCAGGGTGAGCAGCATGGCGGCTGCCGCTGCTTGTTCGGCAGCGCGACGTGATGCGCCCGAGCCTTGTTGGGTTTGGCGCAATTCGGTCACTTCGCAAGAGACCTCGAACTGCTGGCGGTGCGCGGCGCCGGAAGTGCCGACCACGGTGTATTTGGGCAGCGCGAGCTTGCGCCCTTGCAGCCACTCTTGCAATTCGGTCTTGGGGTCTTTGCCCACGGCTTGCATGTCAGGTTTGATGTCGACCTGGGCAAACAGTCGCTCGACCAAGGCTTGTGCATCCTGGTAGCAGCCGTCCAAGTACACCGCGCCAATGATGGCTTCCAAGGCATCGGCCAGGATGGAAGGACGGTTTTGACCGCCCGAACGCATCTCGCCCTCGCCCAAGCGCATCACAGCAGGCAAATCCAATTTTTTGGCCAGTTGGTGCAGCGTGTCTTGTTTGACCAGGTTGGCCCGCACACGCGACAAATCGCCCTCGGGCAAATTGGCCAATTGCGTGTAAAGCAGGTGGGCCACCGACAGGTTGAGCACCGAGTCACCCAAAAACTCCAGGCGCTCGTTGTGGTCCGCACTGAAGCTGCGGTGCGTGACCGCTTGCTGCAGAAAACTGCTCTGGCGAAAGGCGTAACCCAGCCGGACTTGCAGGTCGGACAATGCAGCGGTATTGGCCACGTTCACCTCAGTCAAAAGCGCCAATGCGCTTGAGGTTGCCAAAATTCATCCACACAAAGAAGGCTTTGCCCACGATGTTGGCGTCTGGTACAAAACCAAAATAGCGCGAATCGAGCGAGTTGTCGCGGTTGTCGCCCATCATGAAGTAATGACCTGCAGGCACTTTGCAGGTCACGCCTTCGACGGTGTAGTTGCAGTTTTCGCGGCCCGCAAATTGGTCCGCACCGGGAATAAAGGCGGGACGGTCATCGTCTTGCAGGGTCTGATGCGGTTTGGCCCCCAGAGTTTCACGGCGGTGCTTGTGGTAACGCATGGTGGATTCGTCGAAGAAATCGGGCAGCACTTCGGTGGGCACGGGTTTGCCGTTGATGCTGAGATTCTTGTTGATGTAAGACACCTCGTCGCCCGGGAGCGCCACAACGCGCTTGATGTAATCCACGCTGGGCTTGGGTGGGTAACGGAACACCATCACATCACCGCGCTGCACCGGATTGCCCTCGGTGAGCTTGGTGTTGGCCACGGGCAAGCGGATACCGTAATGGAATTTATTCACCAAGATCAAATCACCAATGTGCAAGGTCGGGATCATCGAGCCCGAGGGGATCTTGAAGGGCTCAAACAAGAACGAGCGCAGCACAAACACCACCACGATCACTGGGAACAGGCCAGCGGTCCAGTCCAGCCACCAAGGCTGCATGAGCAGCCTTTCACGGCTTTCACGGATGTCGGTGTCCACCTTGTCGATGCCCATTTTGGTCAACTCGGCTCGGCGCTGGGCGGTTTCGGCTTCCAACTGCGCCACCGCTTTTTGGCGTTGAGGCAAAAAGAAGAAGCGCTCGGCCAGCCAATAAATGCCGGTGACCACCGTGGCCAACAACAACAGCAGGGCAAAGTTGCCCTCTATGAAACCCAGATACCAAGAACCGGCATAGCCAACAAAAGCGGCCAAAAACCATCGACGTGATGAATTGCATCAATCTTCCACCTGCAAAATGGCCAAGAACGCCTCTTGAGGCACCTCGACCGAACCGATTTGTTTCATCCGCTTTTTACCCGCTTTTTGCTTTTCCAACAGCTTGCGTTTGCGTGAGATATCGCCACCGTAGCACTTGGCCAGCACGTTCTTGCGCAAGGCTTTGATGCTTTCACGGGCGATGATGTTGGCACCAATGGCCGCCTGAATGGCCACGTCAAACATCTGGCGGCTGATGATCTCGCGCATCTTGGCCACCACCGC
>JACDQO010000165.1 GCA_015657605.1 Limnohabitans sp.
CGTCAACGATGACGCGTCCAGCGCCCGCGTGCAAGGCGGCTGTGGCCGCCAAAATGGCCGCACCAGTCATGCCCATGCCGTGGGCGGCCATGCCCTCACCGCCAATCACCGCCACATCGCCGTGGCTGCCTTTGTGGCTGGCGTGGGATTTGGGTGCCGATGTGTAAGGGACATTGAGCCAGGCCAGTGGTGGGACGCTGTGCTGGCTGGAGCGATAGCCTAAGTCTTCGAGCCAGAGCTGGCCGCTGGCGTCGCGTCCATGCCTCATGAGCAGCCCGGCTTGCACGGCAATGAGGCTCAGGGTGTGGTCGGCCTGCACGGCGAAGTGGTCGCCGCTGTTGCCGCTGTCGCCGCTGTCGCATCCCAGCCACTGGCCCGATTGTGGGTTCAGTCCGGTAGGCACGTCGATGGCCAGCACCTGTGCCAAGCAGTTTTGCATCGCCTGCACACGGGTCCGCAAATCGGCGCTCAAGGGTCGAGTGGCGCCAATGCCCAGCAGGGCGTCGATGCACAGATCCTGCGCATCCATCTGCTGAAGCCATTCGGTGGGTACGTCAGGCTGAATGCGCACGCCCGCTTGTTGAGCTCGTCGTAAGGCCACTTGGGCATCGGCCGGGCCGGGTCCGGTTGAGTTCATCAGGCTAACAACCACTTCTTTGCCCCATTGGTGCAGGTGCAAAGCGGCCTCCAGACCGTCGCCGCCGTTGTTGCCGGGACCAGCGGCGACCCAGATGCGCCGGGCGTGCGGTGCCACGGCCAAGGCAAGTCGGGCGCAGGCCAGCCCCGCGCTTTGCATCAAAGGCGTGGGGCTGAGGGCCTGGAGCTCAGCTTCGAGCTGCCGCACTTGCGCTGGCCCCAAGATGGGCCAGGCGAGTGAGCGGCTCAGGATGTGCATGGTTTCAGTGCTGTTGCAGCAGGGGTTCGAGCAGCAAGGCCAGCTGCAAGATCGTGTCATCGTGCATGGCCGCGTGCCAGGCCATCAAGCCCACGGGCAGTTCGCCCGGCGCGTGGCAGGGCAGCGAGATGCCGCAGCCGTCGAGTGTGTTCACGGCGCTGGTGTTGCGCAGCAGCAGCCCGTTGATGCGGAAGAACTCGGCATCGCGCTCTGCGCCCGGCGCCACATCGCTGATTTTGGGGCCGGTGATGGGGGTGGTGGGCGAGAGCACGGCGTCGTAACCTACCAAGCCGGCTTCCACGCGGTGAATCCATTGCCGGCGTGCCTGTACCAAATCCATGTACTCGTGGGCTTTCATGCCCGAGCCCCGCATCAAGCGCTGCAAGACGCGGGGGTCGTAGTGACCGCCTTGGCGCTCGATCAGCGCACGGTGCCAGGCAAAGCCCTCGGCTGGGCTGAAGCCTCCCGTGCTCATCATCGGCGCCAACTCATTCAGCTCCATCAGATCAATCTCATCAATGCGCGCCCCGGCAGCGCGCAGCCGGTTCAGGCTGCGCTCAAAAGCCCGCGACACGGTCGCGTCCATGTCGTCTTGCATGAGGCTTTTGACCACCGCCAGGCGATAGCCAGACAAGGGCCGCAGGCCTCGCGGAACTTGTCTGGCCGATAGCACTTCGTGGGCCAAAATCGCGTCTCGCACGCTGCGCGTCATAGCGCAGACGGTATCAAGCGTGGTGGACAGGGGCAGGGCGCCCTGGGTGGGCACCAAGCGGGCGGTGTTTTTGAAGCCCACGATGCCGTTCAGGGCGGCGGGCACCCGGATGGAGCCGCCCGTGTCCGAGCCGAGTCC
>JACDQO010000166.1 GCA_015657605.1 Limnohabitans sp.
CATGAAGCGCGGCATCCGTGTCAAGACCAGCAGCTACACCCGCCACCACGTCAACATCACCATGACGCAAGCCAAGGCGGTGAGCAACTACACCAACAGCATTTTGGCCAACATGGAAGTGACCGACGAGGGCTATGACGAAGCCCTGCTGCTGGACACCTCAGGCTTCGTGTCCGAAGGTGCGGGCGAGAACATCTTTGTGGTCAAAAACGGGGTGATCTACACGCCTGACTTGTCGGCTGGCGCCTTGAACGGCATCACCCGCAACACGGTGTTCCACATCGCCAAAGACTTGGGGTTGGAGATCGTGCAAAAGCGCATCACCCGCGACGAGGTCTATATTGCCGATGAGGCTTTCTTTACGGGCACCGCCGCGGAAGTCACGCCGATTCGTGAACTTGACCGCATCGAGTTGGGCAAGGAAGGCTACGTGGGCAGCCGCGGCCCGATCACCGAAAAAATCCAAAGCGCCTTCTTTGACATCGTCAACGGCCGCAACCCCAAGTACGCCCACTGGCTGACCAAAGTTTGAACCATGAGCAACGCATCTGTTGAACTGCTGGCCACCGACCTGAACCCCCCAAGGCGGTGTGTTTTGCCCCAGCCCCAAGGCTGACATGAAAATTTGGAACAGCCACCCCAAGGTGTACCTGGATGTGGCCAAAACCGGTGAGGCCAAGTGCCCTTATTGCGGCACCGTGTACAAGCTCAAAGCCGGGGAGGTGGTGGGGCACCACCACTGAACCATCGGTATGGTTTCGACCGAAGTCATCGTCACCACCTACAACAACCCACAAGCGCTTCATTTCGCCTTATTGGGCTTGGAGGGTCAAAGTACCCAAGCGTTCACGTTGTGCGTGGCAGACGACGGCTCGGGAAGCGAAACCCAAGAAGTTGTTTCGAATTGGCAACACCGCTTCGGAAATGATCGGTTTCGCCACGTCTGGCACCCCGACAACGGCTTTGCTAAAAACGAAATTCTGAACAAAGCGATTGCCACTTCAAAGGCCGATTACCTGATCTTCATTGATGGCGACTGCATTGCTTCCCCCGGCTACATACAAAGACACTTTGATTTGCGCCGACCCGGACAATTTGTCAGTGGCAGTTTGATCAGGATGCCCTTGGAGGTGAATGAGCTTCTGAGCGATGGCTTGGTCACATCGAAGACAATTTTTCGAGCAGACTGGCTTAAGGCCCATGGGTCAATCCGCCGTCTGGGCACCTGGTTGAAAACCGCCAGTTTGCCGCTGGCAGTTGCAGACTTTTTGGAGCAAATCTCTCCTGTCAAAAAGGTTTGGAATGGCTGCAACAGCAGCGGCTGGCGCAGCGATCTGATCGCAGTGAATGGCTTTGATGAATCCATGAAGTATGGGGCAGAAGATGTTGAAATGGGTGTTCGCTTGAACAATGCCGGCATCATCGGAAGGCACAACCGTTACACCGCCCCGCTGCTGCACATCGAACACGCACGCAGCTACGCCGACCCCTTGGTGGCAGCCAGCAACAAACGTTACATGAAGACCGTGCGCAGATCGGGAAGAGCATGGACGCCTCTGGGGATTGTGAAATCCGACACGCCTTCATCTTTCATTCAGGATTGACTATGCCTCACGTCACACCCTCACCACTGCGCCTGAGCATTGGCATCCTGACCAAAAATGAGGCTGCACTCATTGGACCTTGCATCGAAAGTGCCGCCTTTGCCGATGAAGTCATCGTGCTGGACAGTGGCAGCACAGACAACACCTTGGACATTGCGCGCGGCCTGGGCGCAAAAATATTTGTCAGCGAAGACTGGCAGGGATTTGCCGTTCAACGCAATCGCCTGCTTGAGCGCGTCACTGGCGATTACATTTTTTCTAGATGCCGATGAAATCGTGACGCCTGAATTGCGCGATGAAATCAAGGCCATCGTCGACTCGCGAGCGACTGGCATTTGGAAGGTCCGCTGGACCGTGGTAGCTTATGGGCATGTGCTGAAACACTTCAAATCGGACTCCAACATGGAGCGCCTTTTTACAAGGCATTTGATCGACCATTACGAGGGTGTTGTTCACGAAGGTGCCATCATCAAATCTGACACGCCTGTGGATCGAAAAGTCCTTCGTCACCGATTGCTGCACCACTCCCGACAAAGCATTCGGTCAAGCCTCGAAAAACTGACGCAATACGCCATGCTAGGGGCGGCCAAACGCCACAGTGCAGGTCAACGCGGCGGTATTTTTCGTGGATTCTTATCGGCGACCGGTTCTTTTTTGAAGACCTATTTTCTGCGCGGCGCCATTTTCGATGGTGGCCCTGGCTTTCTCTACTGCTTGTTCGTCGCGCTTGAGTCATTTTTCAGGTACGTGGCGTTGGAATACGACCGCGACAAGCTGAACACCTTTGTGGGCCGTTGATCAGATAGCCCATGCACATTTTGATTTGCAACAAATCCCCCGTCCCCGTTTTTGCTTACGGCGGAACGGAAAGGGTCGTTTGGGATTTGGCCAAATGCTTGGTCGAAAAAGGGCACCAAGTGAGCTTGTTGGTCCCTAAAGGCTCTCACTGCACCTTTGCACATGTGATTGAGCTGGACGATGCAACGCCATTGCAAAGTCAAATTCCCAGCCATGTGGACATTGTTCACTTTCAATTCAATCCTGGTATTGATTTCGAATGTTCAAAGCCATGGCTGATGACTCAACACGGCAACTCAGACCTGAATGAGCCTTTGCCTCTCAATACGGTCTTTGTTTCGCACAACCATGCCGTCCGACATGGTGCGCAGTGTCATGTTTACAACGGGCTCGATTGGCGTGCGTATGGCCCAGTGGACCTCGAGGCCAAAAGACACCATTTCATTTTTTGGGCAAAGCTTCATGGCGTGTAAAAAATGTGCAGGGGGCTATAGACATTTCTAAAAAGGCACAAGTGCCATTGAAGGTTCTCGGGGGAACAAGGCTCAATATCAAGCGCGGGTTCAGGTTCACACTGGCACGCAATGTGTCTTTTTTAGGCATGGTGGGTGGCGAGACCAAGTTGACAGCACTGCAACAATCTAAAGGCCTTATTTTTCCTGCTTGCTGGCACGAACCCTTTGGTCTTGCTGTCATCGAAAGCCTCTATTTTGGCTGTCCTGTTTTTTGCACCCCTTATGGTGCGTTGCCGGAAATCGTGACCTCTGATTGCGGCGTTCTCTCGAACCATGAAGAAGCTTTGGTTGAATCTGTCAAGACTCCATCTTTTGACCTGAAAGCTTGTCATGCAAGATCTGTCGATGTCTTCAACGCCGACCGAATGACCGACTCTTATTTGAGCGTCTACCAGCAAGTACTGGACCGCGATTTTTTGAATCAAACACGCCATGCATGCGAGAAAGTGCCGTTCGCTTGCCTTGGATCAGCAGTTAAGTTTTTGTGAACACCCTCTCGCCAGTGCTTATTTTTTATGGGCTCATCACCTCGGCTTTTGTGTTTTCATCGCTCAACACCAAGGCTCTCGGTTTGGCATGGCTGCTCATCACGGGTTTAGGAATATTCGCTGGATCAACCCACTTGCGAGCCGCCCATAAAAACACGGTTCCAAGCTGGCTTTACATTTGGCTTCTTTGCACGGGTTTGGCCCTGGTGTTCAAGGTCGGCCTCACGGCTTACTGGTCGGACCCTTGGGGTGAGAGGCATGGTGAGTTGCGGCTTTTTTTGGGCGCATTGGCAGTTTACGGTCTCCTGTGCATACAGCCTTTGAACCGGAAAGTCCTCGCTCACTTCGCTCACGCTTTGTCGCTGAGCAGTTTGTTGGGCCTCTTGTGGGTCAGTTGGTACGACAGAGGTGCGTTGCCCACTCACCCCATCCCCTGGGCCGGCAGCTTGGCCATGGTCAGCGCCTTTTTGCTGGCACTGTCGCTCAAATCTGACTTTTCTGTGGGGTGTCGGCGCCTGTGGTTTTGGGGTGGCCTGTTTGCGGTCATGGCCGTGTTGGCCAGCCAAAGCCGGGGCGCTTATGCGGTTGTCTTTTGGTGGCTGGGGGTCTGTGCGCACCATGTTTTTGTGCGGAGATCGGTGCTGGCCAACCCCAAGGGCCATGCCCGAAGATCAAACATCTTCGTGAGCGCCATCGTGTTGTTCATGGCCTTGATCGTCTTCGGTCAAACAGCCGTTTTTGAACGTGCAAGCCAATCACTTCATGACGCCGCCCAAGAAATCAGTGTGTCGCAGCAATCGACTGCGCAAGGATCCAACAGTTCGGTGGGTGCACGGATATACATGTGGCAGCAAAGCCTGTCCGCCATTGCCGAGTCTCCATGGGTTGGCCATGGTCATGACGGACGAAGGCAACTCTTGGAAGATTGGGCCGTTGCAGCGAACTCTCAAGAAATCCAACGCTTGGGCCATGTTCACAACGAATACCTGCACCAATGGTTAGACCATGGCCTATGGGGTCTAAGCAGTCAACTTTTGTATTTGCTCGGCCTGGTGCTGTTGGCTTGGCAACTGCACCGAAACAATTTGGGGATGGCCGCATTGGCCGTTGGGGGCATGGCCTTTGTCCACATGACCAGCAGCTTGACCAACGTCAATTTTGCGCACAACTACTACACCGCCAGCCTGTCGCTTTTTGTGAGCCTGAGCCTTTGCTTGTCCCAACTCACTCCTAAGCGAGCGGTGTGAACCCCTGTTTTCTGGTGGCGTTGTATTCAACGATTTGCGCGCATGCACCCGCGCAGCCAACACCACCAACACCAATACCGGCAAGCCCAAGCAAGCCGTGGCGGTGAAGAAGTTGGCGTAACCGTAGGCATCGACAAAATCACCCGAAAACCCCGCGATGAACTTGGGCAGCAGCAGCATCATGGAGCTGAGCAGCGCGTATTGGGTGGCCGAATAGCTGATGTTGGTGAGCGAGGACAAATAGGCGATGAAGGCCGCAGACGCGATGCCGCTGGCCAGGTTGTCGCCGAGATGACCCACACCAGGGCTTGCACGTCATGCCCCCACGCCACTGAGCCAGACAAACAACAGATTGCTGGCCGCGCTGAGCACCGCGCCCAGCATGAGCACACGCATCACGCCAAACCGGGCCGACAGCAAGCCGCCCACGAACGCGCCCACCAAGGTCATGATGACGCCGTACACCTTGGTCACGCCCGCCACCTCGCTTTTGGTGAAACCCATGTCCACATAAAACGGGTTGGCCATGATGCCCATGACCACATCGCTGATGCGGTAAACGGCAATCAGCGCCAAAAACAGCACCGCCTGCCAGCGGTAGCGCACCCAAAAATCAGCGAATGGTTCGAGCACCGCGCCTTTGAGCCACTCGGCCACATTGCGTGCAGGCTTGAAAGGTGCAGGCACAGGTTCGGGCGAACCCAGCACCACCAGCATGCCGGGCAACATGCTGAGCGCCATGACCAAGTAACCCGCTTGCCACGCCGACTGGGCATAACCTGTGGTTTGTTCACCTTGCGCCCAGGCTGCGATCCACAACACGCCCGCCCCGGCCCAAATCATGGCCAAGCGGTAACCCGTTTGGTAACTGGCGGCCAAGGCGGCTTGGGCGTTCACCTCGGCCGACTCGATGCGGTAGGCGTCCAGCGCAATGTCTTGGGTGGCCGAGGCGATGGCGACCGCCAAAGCACAAGCCACCAAAGGGCCGAGCAACTGAGACGGGTCATTGAGCGCCATGCCCACCAACCCACCGGCAATGACAATTTGCGACACCAGCAACCAGCTGCGCCTGCGTCCCAGCTGCCGCGTGAGCCAAGGAATAGGCATGCGGTCCACCAGGGCGCCCACATCCATTTCACGCCATAGGCCAAGCCGACCCAACTGAGGTAGCCAATCGTGCTGCGGTCAATGCCCGCCTCGCGCAACCTGAAACTGAGCGTGCCCAGTACCAGCAGCAAAGGCAGGCCAGCTGCAAAGCCCAGCGCCAGCATGCGCAAGCTGGCGGGCTGCAAATACAGGCGCAAAGCCTCTCGCCAAGTGCGCACGGTGGCGGGCGTGGAAGGGTTATTTGGGGCAGCGGTTTCAAACATGGGCAGATTATCGGCTGCTGCACAGCATGGCGAAAAGCACCTTGGGCTGTGGCAAACCCGAAGCCTTCGTTATGATTTGCAAACCATGTGCTTTATTTGCGACTTCAAAAACTCCGCCGCCACTGCGACGCCTCCATCGGACTCACCCCGTTGGCAGGCTCGCCGTGCCTTCTTGCTGGCCGCTGGCGCCACTGCAGCTGCGGGCACCACTGGCGCCTTGGCCCAGGTGGATGTGGGCTCAGCGTCTGGCCTGCGCAAATTGGTGCCTGCCGAAACCCTCGAAAATTCGGCAAAGCAACAGTACGCGCAAGTATTGGCCGAAGCCCGCACCAAAGGCGCACTGGCACCGGATGATCACCCCCAGTTGCTGCGACTTAGAGCCATCGCCAACAAGCTGATTCCTTACAGCGCACCTTGGAACCCACGCTCACGCGACTGGCGCTGGCAAGTCAACTTGATTGGCAGCAAACAAATCAACGCTTGGTGCATGCCCGGCGGCAAGATCGCGTTTTACACCGGCATCCTGGACCAGCTCAAACTGACCGACGACGAAGCCGCGATGATCATGGGCCACGAAATGGCGCATGCGCTGCGAGAGCATGCTCGCGCGCGTCTGGCCAAAAGCCAAGCCACCAGCATGGGTCTGTCCATCGCCTCGCAGCTCTTGGGTTTGGGCGCTTTGGGCGATGCCGCAGCCAACCTGGGCACCCAACTGCTCAGCCTGAAGTACAGCCGCGATGACGAAACCGAAGCTGACTTGGTGGGCCTGGAGATTGCCGCACGCGGTGGTTACAAGCCCGAAGCCAGTGTCACGCTTTGGCAAAAAATGCAATCGGCCAGCGGCAATGGTGGGCCGTCTTTTTTATCCACGCACCCGAGCGGCAACAACCGCATCGAAGAGCTTCAGGCCAACCTGCCCAAAGTCCAGCATTTGTACGAACAAGCCCGCAAGGGCTGAGCACTCCGGCACGCTCAGGTGCCGCCCACATAGGGGTTGCTTTGCCGCTCACGCCCAAAGGTGCTTTCGGGGCCGTGACCGGGGATGAACACCGTGTCGTTGCCCATGGGCCACAGGCGCTGGGTGATGCTGGCGATCAAATCATCGTGGTTGCCTTGCGGAAAGTCGGTGCGGCCAATGCTGCCGGCAAACAGCACATCGCCCACAAAAGCGCGCTTGATCTCTGGCGAATAAAACACCACATGGCCTGGCGTGTGCCCGGGACAATGACGCACCTGCAAAGTGTGCGCCCCCAGCGTGACGGTGTCGCCATCGGCCAGCCACCGAGTCGGCTTGAACACCCGCGCGGGCGGAAATCCATAAGCCTCAGCGGCCTGTGGCAAACCATCGATCCAGAACTGGTCTGCCGGGTGCGGTCCGATGATGGGCAAGCCGCCCAATTGCTCGGCCAAATCGGCCGTGCCCGATGCGTGGTCCAGGTGGCCATGGGTGATCCAGATCTGTTCCAGCTTCAGGTGGTGTTGATGGACGGCGGCCAAAATCAAACCCAGATCACCCCCCGGGTCCACCACTGCAGCTTGTTGGCTTTGGTCGTCCCACACAAGGGAGCAGTTTTGCTGAAAGGGCGTGACGGGGATGGTTTGGTATTGCAGCATCCGGGAATTATAGGAACGCGGGACCTGTGCGCCTGCTCTCCACCCGTGTGCGCCAAGCCACAGACGTTGCACTGCGCGCTCCTTATCCTGAAATGGCTTGATCGGCCTGCGCCGTGTTGGCGCGAACAGCGGTCAAGTCTTCGCATGCCTACACAAGGAGTTCATCTATGCACACCGCTCATCCACTGATTCGAATAGCAGGGACATCCCTGCTCGCCATGACCACGCTGGCTTTGACCGCCTGCGCCGGCATGTCACAACAAGAGAAAAGCACCGCCATCGGGGCGGGGGTGGGGGCCATTGGGGGCGCGATCCTGACGGGGGGCAGCACCACCGGGACATTAGGGGGCGCCGCGGTAGGCGGCGTCATTGGTCATGAAATTAAAAAACCCAAAAAATGAGTGCCCGTCATGCTTGAAAGTGTGGCGATTGCGCTGGTGCTCTTATGGTTGTTGGGCTGGGTCTCGTCGGTCACTTTGGGAGGACTGATCCACCTTCTGTTGGTGATCGCCTTGGTGGTGGTCTTGGTGCGTGTCATCCAAGGTCGAAAGCCCTGATTGCCAGCGCACCACCAACATGGCTTCACAAAAAAAGCCTGCACCACGTCAAGTGGTGCAGGCTTTGAGGTTTTAACCGTTCAACGTTGCGGCTGCGTACCGGTCACCTCCACTTCAACGCGGCGGTCCAAGCGCAAACAAGTGATCAAGGCCTGGCTGGCTTTGACGCCCTGGCACTGACCAAAACTTGTGTCGGGCTGGGTTGAACCCACGCCCACAGCCGTCACTTTGTTGGCAGGCATGCCGCCCACTTGCACCAAGTAGTTGCGTACCGCATCGGCTCGGCGCGTTGAAAGCTTGGCGTTGTAAGCCTTGGTGCCCAGACGGTCGGTATGGCCCATGACTTGAACCGCATCGACATTCACGCCTTGCAACTCTTCGACCAGTTTGTCCAGTGCTTTTTTGCCATCGGCTTGCAAACTGTCTTGATCGAATCCGAACAAGGAGTCGGCTTGCAACTTCACCTTCACCAAAGGCTTAGGGGCCACAGGTGCTGGCGCCGCCATCGGGACTGGCACGGGCTGTGGGGCTGGCGCAGCCGCCACAACCGGTTCTGGCACAGGTACAGGCGCCGGCTGGATAACACGCTCTGGGCGGTAGCTTGGTTCAGGTGGAACATAGGCCGCACGCATCGTTTTTGCAGCGACAGCAGGCGCACCAAAACGGTACACCAAGCCAACAGAGATCAAGTCCACAAACGCTTTTTGCGCGACCAGATCATTGACTTGGTAACGTTCACCTTCCAGTCGAACCGTCAATGCAGGGGTGAACGCATACTGCGTACCAAAACCAAACTTGTAATGCGTGTCACGTTTGTTGGTCGATGACGCTGCGACCGCACCGGCACCAGTGCCATCGATGCTGCCTTTGGTTTCAGCGTAAGCCGCGCCCACGCGGCCCAGCAAAGACCAACGGTCAGTGATGGGCAAGGTGCCTACCAGATCCAAATTCAGGCCTTGAACTTTGGCTGTGCCGCTCACAGTGCCCGCTGGGGTGGTGCTGGCGTCAAAACCAAAGCGCCCCAAGTTGAAGTAACCCGCCTCTACCGCCCAATTGGGTGTGATGGGAAAACCCAAGTAGGCCTTGTAGGCGTTACCCGTTTGATCCACGGCCAACGGGCCTGCCACGACGCCGGCGCCCAGTGCGTTTTGAATGGCGGCGTCATGGTTGAACTTGGCTTTGGACTCGCCCGCCCCAATGCCCATGTACATGCCCGTATTGTCGATGCCCGATTGCGCGAAGGCGCCAGATGCAGTCAAGATCAGACACGCCAAAAGCGTCGCGCGGGGTTTGAAGGTGTGTTGTTTCATGTGGAAATTTCCTGGAGAAAGACTCAATGCTTCGGTAAAAAAAGAGAGGTTCACTGGAAATATGTGAACCGATCTGCAACTAAGAAAACGGTTTTTCTTTCAAAAAACGCTGCAGCAGCATCAGCCAAACAGGGTCACGCAAAGCGTGCGCCAGCTGGCTTCGTGAAATGGCCAGACGCTGAAGGGGCGTCAACTCGGCACTCATGGCGCATCAGCCGTTCGAATGACTTCAAGGTCCAGTTGCAGCTGCGACTGAATGTCTTCCAACAAGGACGGCAAGCGCAGGCTTTTTGCGCGCCACCCCAACAGCGCACTGATGAGCAAAAAGCTGCTGGGTAAACCCCACAAAACCGCCGCTTGCGATGCGTCCAGTCGCGTGGCTGTGCTCCACAGCATCAAGGCCATGCCGCCGAAGATCAAGGCCAGCATCATGGTCAACGCGCTCAGTGCAAACATCACCCACCTGTTTTTCAAGGTGCACAGGTAGCGCGAACCCACCTCGCTGGCCAAATCCACATAGCCTTGGGCATGCGACTTGATCAACTCCGGCGGCAGCAACATCATTTTCAGCAGCAGTTTGAGCATCAGCGTTGGCGTGAACGCATCAACCAGGTCACCGCCAAGGCAGCGGCAGCGCCAGTACCGGCTGCAATCAACACCGAAGTCAGCGGTTCATGTTGAATGAAGTGCTCGGTGGTCACACGCACATGGCGGGCTTCTTTTTCCAGCTTGTGCTTGGCGTCTGACATGGCTTCTTTGCCGGACTCACCCAGATCGTGCAGCTCGTCCTTGACACGGTGTGTCATGCGACTCAAAACAGGTCGGGCTTCGTTGAGCAGTTCATCGACATTGCTGTTGACACTGGCACCCAATGAAGACATTTTTTCGGTTGCGGTTTTTAAATCGGACATATTGGCCTTTGAAGTGAATGAAAAGAGAGACATTCACTTTAGGATCCGCACAGCGCCATGTCTGTGGGCTGTCACACCAAGGGGGCATTTTTGAATTAAGGCGCAACTTGTGCGCTCTAACGCACCGACTCATCTCAGGTTCCTGCATACGATGAATTGTCTTGAATGACCATCCCATGAGGTGTGGCTTCAAGCATGGGGTCAAGCCTTGGCTTGGCTGTTTCGACCGACTGCACGATAGGACTACAACATGATTCGAAAAACGACTTGGGCCACATTGGCCGCCTCTCTGGTTCTGGTGCTTGCATCTGGCTGCGCGGTCACGCGTGGACAAGAATCTGTAGGTGCTTACATCGACGACACGGGCATCACCACCATGGTGAAGTCACGATTTTTTGAAGACAAAGACGTGGCGGGCTCTTCCATCAGCGTGGAAACACTGAACGGGACCGTGATGCTTTCTGGTTTTGCCAAAAGCACTTTAGAGCGCAACAAAGCCGAAACCATCGCTCGTGGTGTTCGGGGCGTCACAGCTGTGCGCAACGAGGTCGTGGTGCGTCCTTGATCTTGTACAAGGCCAAAGCCGATAAAACTGTCGACTCAGGCCTTGTACAACTTCCATTGCGGCGGTTGATTCATTTCACCGCCGCTTATTTTTGAGTTTTTATGCCGGCAAATACAGATTCCAAAGAGCGTTTTTCTGGCAAGACGTAAACAATGCCTTGCGTCTCTCGAAATGTGGGAAGAACCACCGATTGCCAAAACAGCACGGGCACATTGATGCAGCCATATGAAATGCGGTTGTCTTGCACTGAAGGTGAAGCCAGTCTCTGCAGGCGTTGCTCAGCGGGGTTCACGCTGCGCACGGGATGCATGGAAATGGACTGCGAATAGTCGACCCACAAAATGGTTTGACCCGACAGATTGCGATCCAAGGCCGCGAGATACCGACCCGCAGGGGTGGTGCGCTCTTCTGGGCTGATTTGGGCCAAGGGGCGTTCACCCAAGCCAGCGACACCCTCATCGCCGATGGCCAAGCCCAGCAAAGCAGGCGACGCTCCAAGAAAACGACCGACGGGACTGAAGACGAACACGCGTGCATCGCGCTTGTCGATCACCACAAAAGGCAAGCCCTGATGGTCTGCAGAGTGCATGACCCATTGGGTCAAGTCTTGTGCCGACGCTGAAGCTCTCAAGCGAACGAGTACTGCCTTTGTCGATGCCACATCCAAAGTGATTTGAGCCTCAGCTTGCCAAGCCGGCAAGGCCAAGGCGACCCCCAAAAGGCAAGTCACTTGCACATTCCAACGCTGCGGTGCAGTGGGCATGGGGGGTCAGATCCATTCAGATGCAGCGCGGTGAATCTCAGTTTCGATCTGGCTTAGGTCGGCGCGGCAAAGGTGGAGGCACGGCGCGCTGGATGGTCGGTTCAACCGCAGGGGTGTACAGAGGCGATGGCTGTTTTGCCTCAGTTGCAGTTTGAGGTTGAACAGCCAGGGGCGCTGTGACAGGCTCAGGTGCCAGAGCAGGCAGTGGCGCAGCAATGCGCGTGGCGGCCAAGGTCACCGGACCTTGCACAGGCCAAGTGACGGGCAACACCCGCAACAAAACGGCTGGTTTGTCACGGCCCGGCACTCTGGGCAAAGATTGTGTCTCGCTGGTGGACGACAGCGCTTGTTGGACAGGCTGCGCAATGTTGGGGGTTTCTGCAGTCGGCCCATCGGGCAGACCCGCGATCGGTTGCTCTGTTGGGGGCTGAATGTCCCCTGGCTCTGCGACGACTGGGGGAACTGCAGGGGGTACCCCCGCATCAGGGACCACCACTTCAGGAGCCACCTCCACAGGTGGCACTTCGGGTACCACCACCACGGGCTGCACCACCTCAGGGGGCACCACAGGCAAGGGCGTCACCGTCAGCGCACCATTGACATAGCTGATGCTGTAGTTGCTGGGCGTGAAGCTGCCGCCCGTGGCGTTGCTCGGCACGATCGCGTAAGGACTGCCCACCACACCTGCCGTGGCCGCTTGGCCTGCGCTGGTCAACGTCACGCTGCCCACCGTCTCGCCGTTGACCAACGCACTCGCATCAAAGCCTGTGAGCGCCGGCGCCTGTCCGTACACCTTGCTCACGTTTTGCGCCGTGATCGCCAAGGGAGCCGGAGAAATGGTGCCCGGGGCAGTCAGAACACTGACGCTGTAATTGTTACCCCCATTGCCGTCGCTGACGCTGTAACTGCCACTGGCCACCAAGGTGCTGGCCCCAACGCCCAGCACATCTTTGCTGGCGAAGGCTTGGGTCAAAGCCCCATTCAAGGTGTCCCCAGTTTGCAAACCTGTGACCGTGGGTGCGCCCACGGAGCTGGTGGTACCGTTGTAAGTGCGCGCATCGGTCACGGCATTCACGGCCAACGGTCGCGGCGTGATGTCGGCGCGGGCTTGGTAGGTGCCCACTGGCGCTGCGGCTGTGGCGAACAAATCGTAGGTGGCATCCGAAAAAGTCGAGGCATAGGTGATGGCTTTGTCGGTGCCTACATGGCGGGTGTCAAAGTTGGCCAGACTCACGGACCCCAAGGCCACCGGCGGCGGTACAGCCGTCACATCGGGCATCAAGCCGCTCACCGTCGCTGTGGTGGTGCCGTCGTACACCTTGTTGTCGCCCAAGCCAAACACCCAAGCCTTGGCATTGAGCGTGCCGCCACCTGTCAATTTGCTGGCATAAGCCAGGATTTCACTGCCGGTGCTGGCGTAATTCACCGGATTGAATCGGATGTTCAGTTCGCCTGTGCCGATGGTCAAACAGTTGCTGACGCAGGTGATGGCCACGGTACCCGCCGCCACACCAGGACCCGTACCGTCGTTGTCGGCACGCAGCACCATATCTCCTGTCGTGACCGTAGACGCAGCGCTGACGCTCACGTTGCGCCCCGCCACCGCTTGCAAGTTGCCGGTGGTGATGGTCGTTGCCGCATTGAGTTTGACGTCTTGAACGGCCGTGAACCCAATCTGGCCGGTAGTTGTCGTCACGGCTGCGCCCACGGTCACATCGCGTCCAGCAGTCACGGCCAAGTTGCCGTCGGTTCCTGTGATGGCTTGGTTGACGTTCACATCGCGTGCGGCATTCAAACTGAGCGTGGTGGGTGCAGTCCAAGTGATGACCGCATTGACGTTGATATCACCCAAACCAGCGCCACCGACACCCGTGTTGGCCGTGGTCACCGTGACGTTGCTGCTGCCCAAAGCGGTCACCAGATCGGCCACATTGACGTTGGCGGCGCTGACCCCCGAGTTCGGTGCAAACACCCCCCCTGTGGCCGTGGCATCGGTGGTCGCCGCGCTTGAAATGGTGATGTCTGCCGGGTCGAGCAGCCAGGTGCCGATTTGTCCCAGCGGTGCGCGCGTGTCAACACGAAGACCCCCCACGTCCAGCCATTGACCCGAGGTTTCGATCAAGCCGCCATTGCCGCTGAAAGAGCCCCCACGCGCCGACACCTGGCCCAGCGCCCGGGTGCTGCCATCGGACCAAAGCACCACCTGCCCGCCATCGCCCTGCTCGCGGGCGTTGGCCTCGATGGTGGCACCAGCGTTCATGTACACCGCTTTGGCGTTCGGAACAGCCGGGTCGCGGCCTTGGTAGCCGCCACCGATCAAGACCTGTCCACCGCCTGCGCCGCCCGAGGCCAAGATGTGCGCGTCAAACAGGCCTACCTGTTGGCCTGTGGCCAGCACGCGGCCTGCTTTTTGCCCAAGCCCCGCGCTCACGTCCAGGGTGCCGCCGAGGTTCACCGTACCGCTGTCCATGCTGCCCAGCAAAACGATGGTGCCTTGGCGGTTTTCCACCGTCTGCGCTTGCACGACACCCGTGTTGTTCACCACATTGGCCAACAAGTTGCCCGCCGCTTGGGTGGTCATGAGCACTTGACCGCCATCGGCCTGCAACACACCACCATTGCGCAGCAATGCATTTGCAACGCCCTGCTCCACGTGCACGTTCAGCAATTGGTCGCCCAACAAATCCAAGCTCATGGTCTGGCCTGCGGCCATGGTCACATAGCCGCGTTGGGCGACCACTGAGCCCAAATTGTTGACGCGTGCACCAAGCAATGCCACATAGCCTCCGTCAGCCGCATGCAATGCGCCTTGGTTGACCAACTCGGCCGTGCCAGAGCCAGAAAATCGGTAACGCCCAGACATGAAATCGCCATCGCTGATGTTCAAGGTGGATGCCACCAAACCGCCCACGTTGACCGAAGACCCTGTGCCAAACAGGATGCCATTGGGATTGACCAAAAACACTTGGCCATTGGCAGAGAGCTGGCCCAAAATGGTCGAAGGGTCTGCGCCAATCACCCGGTTCAACGCGATCGCTTGGCGTCCCGGCTGTACGAATTGCACCGACTGCCCCGCTGCAATGCCAAAGCTTTGCCAATTGATTGCCACGTGCGGCGAGGTTTGGGTGATGGTCGTGCGACCGGGTTTTTGCACGATGTTGGCATTGCCAGCACTTACCGCGCCGCCAGTGGGCGATGCCATGGCCAAGCCACCCCAAGCCAGCATCAAGGCCACAGGCACACGGCGACAGACCCGGTCGATGCTGGACGCCCGCATCCGATCCGATGGTCCCCTCTGGCTTTGGGCCGACTCTTTCTGGCAGCTGTTGCCCGCTTTGGAGTGGGTTTTTCCATTTCCAGCGACATGTTCCGAAGTGGCGATGCAAGTGCCCGTTGCAGGGCTCCAGAGGCTGCGGTAAATGTGGTTCATGACCCTGTCCTTGTTGTCGAGTGCGTCTGCAAAAATGGAGTCCCTTGAGTGACTCTGTTGGCGCGTTAAAAATATTTGACGCCTTGCACCCAAAATCGGCCCGACTTATCAGGGGCCGAAGTGGACGCTTCGCTGCCCAATTTGCGGGCATAAAAAGCTTTCACGGCAAAATCACGGGCTTGGGTCCAATAGACACCTACCCCTGCACCGCTCAAGTGGCGGCGTTGATCGCCAGCTGCCCAAGCTTGGTGGTGCAATTTGACGGTGCCGGCATCGATGAAGGCAGCCAAATGAACTTGGCCTGCTGCCTGGGCGGATACATCCAATTGCTTTCTGAGCTCCAGCGTCAAAAGAGCCCCTTCGTCGGCATAGGCCTCGCCCTCCGGATAAGCACGAACACCATTCATGCCACCCAACTCCATCTTTTCTGAAACGTCCAAATTTTGGGACGCGACTTGTCCCCTCAAGCCTGCAAACAATGACATGCTGGGGCTGGCACTTTGCAAACGGGATACGGCAAAACCCAATTTAGAAAATGCACCATCGGTGCGCGCTGAGGCCAAGTCTCTGACCAAAGCCTCGGGTGTTCTGATGTCCAATGACCCCACTGACAACGCCAACGAATAGCTGTTCAGGCCACCGCCACCCCAGCGATCACGGTGGTCTCCGTACAGAGATGCCACAGCCACTTGCGCGCGTTTGTCAGTTTGTGAAGGTTCAGCATCAATGCGGTCTTGAAATGTTTTGGCATCAAGGGACAGACCCACTGTCAGATTGCTCTGGCGCGAGCGCACCAAGGGGTATGTGCCAAACAATGAGGCGATGCGGGCATGGCCATGGGCTTTCAAGTCGGCAAACTCGCGCCCTAATTTGTAGCCCAAATCGCCGTAAGCCACGCCCACTCGGCCCCGGCCCATCGGCACTTGGTAAGCCGCCCGTGCATAGCGCAGTCCATGACCTGAGGTGAGAACGCGCAAAGTGGCCAAATCGCCTATGCCTGTGGGGTTGTTCACGTTGACAGTGCCACCGATCCGCTCCTCGCCGGTGTAGCGGTTTCCTGCGTTGTCGGCATCCACGCTGCCACTGATGCGTGCGCCGGGCAAGACATCCACCACCAAATCGGACAAGCCCACAGCGCTCCCCGGCATCAAGGTAGATCGGATGCCAACGCCAGGGATATCGGTCAACAACAACAAACGCTCTTCCAAGGGGCCTAAAGCGATCACATCGCCGTAATTCAACCCCTCCAGGACAGTTTTCGGAACTTCGTTGTTCAAGCTGCTGGTGTTGTTCACCCTGATTTGACCGTACTGGCCCTCCAGCACCATCAACGTCACCGCCCCCTCACGAATTTCTTGCGCGGGCAGATAGGTGCGGGCCAACAGGTAGCCGTTTTGTCGGTAATGCTGTGTGATGCGGTCGGCCATCACCTGCAGAGCTTGGATGTTGAAATCGCGATCCGGCTCAAAACCCGTGACCTTCAGCAAATCGGCTTCTGGGTAGACGCTGGCACCGCGGATCTGCAAATGGTGCACGGGGAAGGCGATCCCTGAAGCCAAGGGGGAGGGCGGCGCAGGTTGAGACCTCAGCTCTGTAGGCGCCAACAAGCCGGGCACCGTGGGTACGGTGGGTATTTGCTGCAACTGTCCACCCGCGCTGGGCAGTGTTTGCGCCCAAGCGCCTTGGGCCAGCAACAGGACCCAAAAAAGTCGACCATCTGTTTGTAAACATCGGAACTCTTTCAAAGGTGAAGCCCCTGTACCAAGGGGATTGACGCCTTTGAGGATGCAAGCTTTGATGAACCCTGTCGGTTCGCCAAGGCACCAAACGGCCTTATTTCTGGCGGCAAGCAGCACCTGCGCCTCTTCGCTGTACATCACAGTCTCCGGATGCAAGGTGTACAGTCCTGCCAGCCAGCGCCTTTTGGTTTTTGCACGCGCGCTGCACCGATTGCTTTTTTGCACCCTTCATCACCCGGCTACCTGACCCGTCAGGACAGCATTGCGGTTGAGGGCGCGGACGACTTGATCATCCGCGCCTTGCTCGACATCAACCAATTCCACGACCCTTTGGACGAGGCCTTGAATTTGGGCATCTCATCGGCAACTTGGCCCTTATTTGGCCTGCTGTGGCCCTCTGGCATGCACTTGGCGGAACGCATGGCGCGACGCCCCGTCACGGGGGAGCGCATTTTGGAAATTGGCTGCGGTCTGGGTTTGGCCAGTTTGGTGGCACACCGCCGTGGGGCTTTGGTGACGGCCAGCGATTGCCATCCTTTGGCACGTGCTTTTTTGGACGAAAACGCCCGCCTCAATGGCCTGCCGCCCTTGTGCTACCGGCACGGGCTCTGGGGGGCGCGCAGCGCTGCGTGAAGACGGATTGCCTGTGCTGACTGCGGCCAAGGATGCGCAGCTTGTGGGCCTGTTTGATCTGATTGTGGGCAGCGACATCTTGTACGAACGCGACGACGCTGGCGCATTGGCCAGCTTCATCCATGCACATGCCGCGGCCCAATCGCAGGTGTGGGTGGTCGACCCCAACCGAGGCAACCGCGCTGCGTTTCACAAGCACATGACGCTGGCCGGTTTCAGTCTGCAAGAGCAGTTGCTGGACCGTCCAGCTCAAGTGGATGCACCCGCCTACAAAGGCCGCATGTTGACCTACACCCGCACCTGAAACTTGGGGTGTGCTTACAGGCTGAAGTCGTATTCCACTGTGAACGGCGCATGGTCCGAAAACTTCTCGGCCTTGTAGATGGACTCCTTGCGTGCCTTTTCGGCCAACGCAGGTGTCGCCAAGTGGTAGTCCAGCCGCCAGCCCACGTTCTTGGCATAGGCTTGTCCTCGGTTACTCCACCAGGTGTAGCAGTCGTCGGTGGTGTGCGGTTGCAGCTGGCGGTACACATCCACCACGCCGCCTTCGGTGGTCAGCCGGGTCATCCAGGCACGCTCTTCAGGCAAAAAGCCGCTGTTCTTGAGATTGCCCTTCCAGTTTTTCAGGTCAGCCTGTTGGTGGGCGATGTTGATGTCGCTGCACACCACAAATTCGCGCTCGCCTTTGAGCGCCATCAGGTGCGGGTACATTTTGTCCAAGAAACGAAACTTGGCCTCTTGTCGCTCGGGGCCCGATGAGCCACTCGGAAAGTAACTGCTGATGATGGACATCTTGCGAGAGGGCGTGTCAAAGCGCAGCTCCACATAGCGGCCTTCGGCGTCGAACTCGCCGCCGTCAAAGCCGACCACCACGTCGCTGGGTTCGTGGCGGGTGTAAACGGCCACGCCCGAGTAGCCTTTTTTCTCGGCAAAGTGGAAGTGGCCCTTCAAACCAGCCAGTTCTTCAAACTTGCCCGCCACGTCGGGGGCCTGGGCTTTGACTTCCTGCACGCAAATACAATCAGGCTTTTCTTGCGCCAGCCATGCGGCGACCCCTTTGGTCGTGGCCGAACGGATGCCGTTGAGGTTGAGGCTGGTGAGTTTGAACAAGGATTTCCCCATGGTGACAGGACAGGCAAGCAGCGCCGAGATGCAGGCGCTCGCTCAGGAATTTGTGCAGTTTGCGGTCGATTCGGGCGTCTTGCGCTTTGGACAATTCAAAACCAAAGCCGGTCGGATGAGCCCCTACTTCTTCAACGCCGGTCTGTTTGACGACGGCGCCAAGCTCAGCCGACTGGCGCAATTCTATGCAAAAGCCCTGCTGGCCAGCGGCATCGAATTCGACATGATTTTCGGCCCGGCTTACAAAGGCATCCCGCTGGGCGCAGCGGTGGCGGTTGAGTTGGCCCGACTGGGCAAGAACGTGCCTTTTGCCTACAACCGCAAAGAAGCCAAAGACCACGGTGAGGGTGGCAGCTTGGTAGGCGCCCCGCTCAAGGGCCGTGTGCTGATCGTGGATGACGTGATGAGCGCTGGTACCGCTGCACGCGAATCCATTGCGCTGATCCAGGCCGCTGGGGCCACGCCTCACGCCATTGCGATTGCACTCGACCGCCAAGAGATGGCCACCGAAAAGCAAGTCGACGGCTCGGTCAAAGATGTTCCGCACAGCGCTGTTCAATATGTGCGCAACACGCTGGGCATGCAGGTGTGCACCATTGCCCAATTGTCCGATTTGCTTGATTTTTTAGCCGCCCACGCCGACAGCGCATGGGGTGAGCACCTGCCCGTGGTACGCGCTTACAGGGAACGCTACGGCGTTTGATTCGATTCTTTAGCCCCTAATCCTTTTGGGTGATTCGTTTTGAATCCTCCTTATTGATAATGCCATTTTTGCCACAAATGGCATTTTTAAATGAAGCATCATCCAACACCTGTATTTTTTACCCTGTCTGTCTTCGTGCATGTTGTGAAACCACAAATTCAGCACATACAAAGTCCGATTTCTTTTCTCTCGGTGATGGCGCCATCATGCTGAATGAACCTTTGTCTGATGCCAGTTCAACTCAGTTCTTGAGCACGGCCAGTGCGGCCAAAATTTGGACTTTCGACGACCTTGGTGCAAACCTTGGTGGACCAAGGTGATCTCAAGGGTTGGAAAACCCGTGGTGGTCATCGCAGGATTTCATCCTCCTCGATTTTGGAATACCGAAGTCAAGCTCACATGACTTTGAGTCGAAAAGTCAGAACTTCGGCCCCGCCCCAGATCAGTGTTGTGGTCGAGAATTCGGAATGGATCCACTCTTTCAAAGCGGAGTTGACCGAGTGGAAGTTGCCGATCGAGGTACGGTTTTTTGAATCGGTCACAGAAGCCATTTTGGACCTGAGCGCACACCGGCCGGACATGCTGGTCATGGAGATGTCTTCGCCCTTGGCCCAGCAAGAAAAAACTTTGCAGGCCCTTGAGAACTTCAATCAGCGCGGCAAATCCCCCCTGTCGGTGGTGATCATCACGCAAGAAAAAGGCTTGGTTTCTTCTTTACCTCGGACTTCAGCATCGACCATTCAGCTGGTTCCCGGTCCGATTTCGTCGGTTTGGCTGCATGCGTACTTGATTGGCATCTTGGCATCTAAGCGGATGTGACAGGCACTGAGCCAAGGGCAGCTTGTCGATCGCAATTGGTGCGGCTGGCGGGGGCAAAGGACATACCCGCGAAGCTACGCGGACCAGCGCATTCCTGTACTCTGTGGAACAGAAACCCGGAGAGAAACCCGATCAACCTAGACATCGTCAGTTAAATGGTCGTTCGTGTGGGACTTTTACCCACTGCAGAAAAACAACGTTATGTGATAAATATTTTTCTTCACGGAACTGTCTGACAAAAGTTTGAGCTTTTGGTCGAATGCGTCTGATGAAACATTTACACCTGCACAAGTACAGCCTGCGCTAAGTAAATGGCAGCTGCAGAAAATTGCATTTCTGCCTTCAGGAAATCATCTAAGATAGCCATCAGACAGGGTCGAACCCGTTCTTTAGCTAAGAACGGTAAGCCTTGATCGAGGCGGCATGTCATGCACCAATTTGGATGCACAGCACATGAAAAGGCCACGGGGCGTAAGAGCCGCGTCATACGCAACCTACCTGTAACCAATAGGCGAGGCGGTGCTATGACGCAAACATTTTCAGCCCGTCATTTCGCTACCTTGCCAAACGCAAAGGAAACGCAAAATGACTGAAGAAACGACCACTAAACTGCTGTCAGCGGAAACAATCGTTTCTCGCCTCGAGATCGGCCACACAACGCTGTACAAGTTAGTTAAGGCTGGACAGCTGCCCGCCATTCACTTCAGTAAGCGACTGGTACGCTATCGCTTGAATGACGTGGAGAAGTTGCTTGAAAATTTGCAACAAGGGGGCGCCAAATGAAGTCACCCCTCGAATTTGCATTGGCATACGCCAAATTGGGCTGGTCTATTTTTCCCGTTTGGTCATCCAGCGTACATGTTCGTTGCCGTTGCCCGAAGGGCAATGACTGCCAATCTCCAGGAAAACACCCACACGGCCTGGCACCGCACGGCCACCTCGACGCGACAACTGACACAGTGACCATCGAACGGTGGTTTGCGTCTGATTCGCAAGCGGGAATCGGTATAACCTGTGACCGTTCTGGTCTGGTTGTGTTGGACATAGATCCACGGAACGGCGGAACAGAAACACTCGCCAAGATTGAAACTGAGCATGGGCCCCTGACCTCACACTGTGTCGCTGACACGCAAGGGGGCGGTGAGCATCGGTACTTTCAAGTCGATCCCGATGTCACATTTCCGGCCACCCTTGGACCGGGCCTAGACCTTAAGCATCACGGCTACGTAATCGTTGAACCTTCCAAAGGTCCACTTGGCCAGTACCGTTGGCGCGAAGGATGCAGCCCGTTCGAGGGCGGCCAGCCTAGCGAGTTGCCGGATTGCATCATCAGCCTGTGTCGGTCCATTGGAAAACGCAAACGGTCTGCCGACCAAAGCTACCCAGTCGCTACGGCTCAGACGTTCAACGACCTGCGTGACGCACTCAGGCACATCAACGCCGACGATTACCAAACCTGGGTCACAGTCGGCTTGGCACTGCGCCCGTACGAAGAAATCGGCTACGACATCTGGAAGGGGTGGAGCGCAACCAGTAAGAAATTCGACGAAAAGGCCCTGCGGTACAAGTGGGACCGTGACATCGACTACCCCGAAAGCGTCACCTACCTCAGCATATTCGCAATGGCGCGAGACGCTGGCTGGAGTGGCAACTCACCTAGCGACGCAAGCCACACACACGCAGCTGATGACGAGTTACAGGATCCCGAAAACTTGTTTGAAATTCATGAACCCGCAGCGTTTGATCCCGACGCATCTCTACCGCCTGTTATCGCCGACTGGGTAAAGGCGCACGCAGCTGCGTCCGGGCTGGATGCTGTCGGCTACGCGTTCGCCGCTCTGCCTGTCTTGGCAGCAGCGACCAATCGAGACGTTCGTATCAACCTTGGTCACGGTCACAACGTGCCCGTAATCATCTGGTCGGCCATTGTTGGCGCAACCGGTAGTGGCAAATCACCTGCCATGATTGCGGCGCATAGACCACTGTCTGCTATGAACGCGCGCGAATTTCAACGGGTTCAGGCGGAAAAGCGGATGTGGGCAAAGACCCCAAAGAGCGAACGCGCACCGGAACAACCAGCATTGAGACATGTCCGCTACACATCAGACACCACGACCGAGGCCTTGACTGCCAACTTGGCCAATTCTGATGGTCCACGCCTATTGGTGCACTACGACGAAGGCAGCGGCTGGCTCAACAACATGGGCCGTTACTCTTCCGGCGGGGACGGTGACCGCGCGACCTACCTATCCTCTTGGCTTGGACTACCAAACCATATCGTTTCACGCGTCGGACGCGGTGAGATCTTCGTTCCGGAACTCGGTGCCAACATCTTGTTTGGCATCACGCCGAACAAGATCAAGGAAGGCCTTGAAGAGGCCACGGCGGAGGGTCTACTTGCACGCACGTGGGTTTGCCTGATCCAGCGCCGCACCAAATCCAAAAGCTCTGGGCCAGATGACTCAAACCTGGCGTATGTCGATGACACGTACGCACAGCTCGTTCAAGCCATATCAAAGATCCACGACTGCGAGGTCAGCTTCCGCCCGCAAGCCCAGGCGCAACTCGATGATTTGCGAGCGCGTTATGGCGACATGTCGGTGGACTTGGAATCGACCCTCCCGGCTTTGGCGGCGGTACTTGCAAAGGCAGCAGAAAACTTGGGGCGTTTGGCTGGGTTGTTTCGACTGTGCCGTGAGCCGGAACCTCCTTACATTAAGTTTTCGATTCAACCTCGCTGGACCATTGAAATCGATGACCTCTCGTTAGCTAAGAATCTGATGGATGTAGCTCTCGACCACGCACAGGCGGCATACACAGGGCTGCTAATGACCGACAAACCAACAGCCGTCGCACGCGAATGTGCCCTAAAGATTCTCAGGTTGCACCTCGACAATCACAACACCCGTGAGGTTCATCGCGACCAGTTCATGAAAATCGCCGCCTTCAAGAACGCAGACAAATTGACTCAAGCAGGCGCACTTGAGTTACTGCGCACCTATCACTGGCTAGTCAGGGATACAACGCAACGCCATCATCAAAGCGGCGGACGCTTTAGCGATGGCACACGTTGGCTGATCAATCGCAAGGCACTGGACGGGCGCTTCAATACATATGCAATCGAAAGTGCCTCAAGAGCAGCGGCGGCGATAAGTGCACTTCGCACAATATCCCGAACCGGACGGTAAAAGCTAACTCTTATCCCCCTTACCCCCTCCATGTGTGAGATGACTACAAAAATTATTTTTTTATGTTTATCAAAAGCATGGGCAGAATTTTTCCGGGGGATTACGGGGATAAGAGTTCTTACTGCAAAGCGCTTATTCCCACCCAATCTGAATGGCAATGGCTTTGCCTTTTCACAAATGCCACCGAAAATTTTCTCGACTTGCCAGTATTTAACTTGCAGGCCGATAACTCCTAACTGCGCTCCATGCTGACCGACACTGCCATTCGCCAACTGCGGCCCGATCCACCCAAGACTAAGAAACTCCATGATGGCGGCCGCAACGGCCTGCACATTCTCTGTCACCCCAGTGGACGGAAAGTCTTCGCGGTCAGGTACACACATCCCATCACTCGCAAAGAGCAAACTCTCACGATTGGCGAGTACCCGCATGTGAGCCTCAAGATGGCGCGAGATCGTGCCGAAGCGGCACGCGGACTGCGTGTGCTGGGGGTTGACCCACGAGAGGAAGATAAGCGGCGAAAAGAGGCATCTCGCGCTGCAGCTGAAGACACGTTTGAGCAGTTGGGCAACGAATGGATGAAAGTGCGTGGTGCGCGGTGGTCAGATACTTACAGCCAAAAAATTCGAGCGATGCTGGAGCATCACCTTTACCCAGCCGTTGGCAAGAAGCCCATCACTCAGATAAGCGCGCCGTTGCTGCTGTCCCTTCTGCGCCCTATCGAAGAATGCGGCAAGACCGACCTAGCCCACACGCTGCTGCAGCAGGCGGGGGCGATTTTCAGGTTCGCGATCGCAACGGAAGGGCAGTCGAACGATCCAGCCGACCGCGCTTCGCGGTGCGCCTGCGTCCACATCGAGGAAAAAAACCTCAACGCAATTA
>JACDQO010000020.1 GCA_015657605.1 Limnohabitans sp.
CGCACGTAGCGCACAAAGTAGCGTCCAGCGGCCATGTCGCGGTCTTCCACGGTGAAGCCACTTCTGTCGAGCGCAACACCGGTACGGCGCCATGCACGATCAAGTGACTCGTTCAGGCTGATGGTGGGTTGACCATCGACCATGCCTACAGTCGTTCCGGTGGGGCTCTTGGGCGCGGCTGCAGCCACAGCATTGGCCTCTTGGGGTGATGTCCCCAGTTTGACCATCAACCGACGCAAGAACTCAATTTCCAGTTCGGGATCGCTGGGCCTGGCTTGCCAAATCGTGCGGTCTTTTTGCGCAGTGGCATATTCTTCGACCAGGCCGCGGTGAGTGATGAAAATCTCGACCTCGCCCTTGGCATTGCGCTCAACCCGTGTTCTGTATTTGTCGCGCTCGCCTGTGGAGTAGAGCGAGTCAAGCACCCTGCCCAAAGTTTTGCGAATGAAGTCCTGTGGCAATCTTGGCCTGTTTTCTGCCCATTCGGTCTCCATGATGCCCAGCTCTGGCGAGTCGGTGGTCAAAGGAAAGCCGTTGGCGGTCCAAAATTCACGCAATGCGGTCCAAACCTGGTCTGCCGGCATGGCCACCACCAGCCAGCGTTGGTCACCTTGGCGCTCCATTCTGACTTTGCCCAAGGCGTTGGAAGCTGTTCCGGCATCGGCCACTCGGGTGCTGGCGCTTTGAAAGCCTGCTGCTGTGGCCGAGGTGCTTTCAAAAGCAAAACGGGACTCTCTGCGCAGCTGCGTCAGGTCGGGTGGTATCTCCAATGTGGGTGCTTTGACGGCACTTTTGTAGTCGATTTTGTCTTCCTTCAAGACCGAGCAGGCGCTGAGAGCGGCCGTGATGGCTAAAACGGTGACCGTGCGCTGAAAGGGGAATTGGGCCAATGAGGCGATGGTGGCGTTGTTCACAAACATCCTTGGGGTGTATCAGATCAGTCTGCTGGCTTTGAGGGCCGCTTCAACCAGAGGTTGTTGGGATTCGGACAAAACGGTCATGGGCAGCCGCAGCTTGGGGCCGCACAGACCCATGCGTTGCATGGCCCATTTGACCGGTATGGGGTTGGCTTCAACGAAGAGGTTTTTGTGCACGGGCAAAAGCTGGAACTGGATGCGCATGGCTTCTTGGACATGGCCTTGGGTGGCTGCGACGCACAGCTCGTGCATCAGGCGTGGCGCCACATTGGCGGTCACGCTGATGTTGCCAGCGCCGCCACAAAGCATCAGGGCTACTGCGGTGGCATCGTCGCCCGAAAAAACAGCAAAGTGTTTGGGAACGTCACGGATCAGCCACTGTGCGCGTTCGATGTTGCTGGTGGCTTCTTTGATGCCGATGATGCCGGGTACCTGCGCAAGGCGAATGACGGTGTCATGCTGCAGATCGGCGACGGTGCGACCTGGTACGTTGTAAAGGATCACGGGCAAGCCGGGTACGGCTTCGGCAATGGCCTTGAAGTGTTGGTACAAGCCTTCTTGGGTCGGCTTGTTGTAGTAGGGCACGACTTGCAGCTGGGCGTCGGCTCCGACTTTTTGGGCAAATTTGGCCAACTCGATGGCTTCTGCTGTGGAGTTCGCGCCGCAGCCGGCAATGATGGGGATGCGTTTGGCGGCCTGCTCGACCGAAACACGGATGATCTCGCAGTGTTCGTCCACGGTGACAGTGGGGGATTCGCCCGAGGTGCCCACGACCACGATGGCGTCTGTGCCTTCAGCAATGTGCCAATCGATCAGCTTGCGCAAAGTGGCGTAGTCCACTTGGCCGTCATCGAGCATGGGGGTGATCAAGGCAGGAATACTGCCATGGATGGGGCGGAAGTCGGTGGTCATGTCAGGCGTTTCTGATCAGGAAAAGAAACCATTCTAACGAGTGCACAGAGCCGGGATCGCGGATGGCATGCGCTAAGGCTTGGGATGCAGGGCTCCCCTCGTAAAGCCTTTTCAAACTGACTTTTCAAGGAGGGCTGAGGAGGCGGCGGGTGCTGTCGGTCGGTGAGGCTGGAAGCACGGCCACGATGCGTTGAACAAAACGATCTGGCGATCGCTCAAAACCGTCCTCATAGGCCACGGTGCGCAAACCTTTCGTGGCGCTCAGCAGCTCGCCTGGCTGCAGCAAAAAGTCTGGCCGAGAGGGCTTGCCCACCGTTTCATTGCCAGCTGCAAAAGTTTCGTAGACCAAGACGCCACCTGGTGCCAGGCTTTGGACAATGATGGGCAGCAAGGGGCGCCACAGGTAGTGGGTCACAACGATGGCGCCAAAGGTTTGCCCACTAAAGGGCCAAGGCCCGTTTTCAATGTCGGCACAGGTGACTTGGCCATGGGCTTGGGCCAAAGCCAAGGCGTCTGGATGGCGGTCTACGCCGTGGACGGTGTGACCTTGCGATGCCAGCCAGCGCATGTGGCGACCTGCGCCGCAAGCCACATCGAGAATGGCGCTGTGGGGTGGGATCAGATGGGCCCAGCGTTGTAGCCAAGCCGAGGGTTCTTCGGTGCCGTGCATGGTGTCGGGCGCTTGAAGTTAAAAACAGGACCACAGCTGTTCGGACAGCATGATGACCACGTCAGGTTGGCTGTAGAGCCAAAAGCACAGACCCAAAGCCAATGCCCCAAGCCCGAGGAGTGTGCGCCGCTTGCTCATGCTGGCAAGGGCGCTTTTCGCGCAATAGGGCTCTCGCGAACGGGTAGGTTCACCAAGGCCGCAAAAATACCCAAAGCGATCGCCAAATACCAAACGATGTTGTAACTGCCCGTCTTGTCGTACAGATAGCCGCCCAACCAAACCCCCATGAAAGAGCCAATTTGGTGACTGAAGAAGATGAAGCCGCTGAGCATGGACAAGTGTGCTACCCCAAAAATTTGGGCCACCGCAGCATTGGTGGGTGGCACCGTAGAGAGCCACAACAAGCCCATTACCGCCGAAAAAATATAAACGCTGGTGGGCGTGAGTGGGGCCAGCAAGAACAAAACGATGGCCACGGAGCGGGCGGCATAGATAAAGGCCAAGATGTTTTTCTTGGCCATTTTTTGCCCCAAACTGCCCGCAATGTAGGTGCCAAAGACATTGAACAGGCCAATCAAGGCCAAAGCGTAGCTGGCCACTTGGGGGGCCAGTCCATGGTCTTTCAAATAGCTGGGCATGTGGACGCCAATGAAAACGACTTGGAAACCACACACAAAATAACCGGCCATCAACAACTGAAAGCTGGGGTATTTGAAGGCTTCTTTCAGCGCTTGGGCAATGGTCTGGTCACGCTGGATTTGGCCCGGGGCGCTCAGGGCTGGCTCGCGCAGGCCCCATGCGAGTGGCACGATCAACAAGGCCGCTGCTGCCAAAATCACCAAAGCGGTTTGCCAGCCGGCTTGGCTGATC
>JACDQO010000167.1 GCA_015657605.1 Limnohabitans sp.
CCCCATGTGGCCAAAATCCAAAAAGCGGCACTCGTGCCTTTCTTTTTGAAAGGCGTGGGCGACGATGCCGAGCCACTCAAATGGTTTCAGGCGGACCGCATTCACCCCAACGAAGCCGCGCAGCCGCGCATGCTGGCCAATGTTTGGCCCACCCTGAAGAAACAACTGAAATGAGCCTTCACCTGATCTCGGCCTTTGAAGCCATGGGCCGACTGAACGAGTTTGACGCAATCCTGGATGCACGATCTGAAGGCGAACACGCCGAAGACCACTTGCCCGGCGCTTTGAGTTGGCCGTCGCTCAACAACGAAGAGCGCATCAAGGTGGGTACGCTGTACAAACAAGTCAACCCGTTCGAGGCGCAAAAAGTCGGCGCAGCGCTGGTGGCCAAAAACATCGCCTGCCACATCGAAACCCAGGTGATGGACAAGCCCAAAAACTGGCAGCCGCTGGTGTACTGCTGGCGCGGGGGCAAGCGCAGCAACTCGCTGGCGCTGATCTTGGGGCAAATCGGCTTCAAGGTGCACCTGATCGAAGGCGGCTACAAGGCCTTTCGCAAAGAGGTGATGGAAGACACACCCCGCCAAGCACAGCGCCTGCAGTTTAAGGTGCTTTGTGGACCCACGGGTTCGGGTAAAACGCGATTGCTGCAAGCCTTGGCGCAAGAAGGTGCCCAGGTGCTCGATCTGGAGGCCATTGCTTGTCACCGCAGCTCGGTGTTGGGCCTGATTCCCGGCACGCCGCAGCCCACCCAAAAGGCGTTTGACACCCAGGTCTGGGATGCGTTGCGCTGTTTCAGCGCAGACCGTCCTGGTGTTTGTCGAAGCCGAAAGCAAGAAGGTGGGCAATTTGGCGGTGCCCGACGAGCTGATGGTGGCCATGCGGGCCAGCCCCTGCTTGCGGGTGGACCTATCGCTGGAAAACCGGGTGAATTTGCTACTGGAAGACTATGCGTTTTTCACGCAAGACCGCGCCCTGTTTGCCGACCGACTGGAGCGGCTGGTGGCGCTGCGCGGCAAGTCCGTGGTGCAAGCCTGGCAAGAGCGCATCGAGCGGGGTGAAATGCGCGAGGTGGTGACCCAATTGCTCTCAGGCCACTATGACCCGGGCTATGAAACATCGACAGGCAACAACTTTGTGCATTACGCCCAAGCCCCGCTGGTCACGCCAAAGAGCCACAGCATGGCCGACATGTTGGTTTTGGCGCGTGAGCTGGTGCAAGCCCCTTAAGCGGTCAAAACAGCTGCGTCAGGCTGCTGGCGCAGGTGGCACCGCCGTATCCGACGCCGCAGTGTTGGCATCGCCCTCTTCGCCCACGATTTCGGAGCCGTCTTCCGCCAACAAGCCCGACTTGCGGTCGGACTTGGCCTGAGCTTGTCTTCTTTTTTGCGTTTCTTGGCCAGTTCTTTCTGGCGTTTTTCGAATCCGTAGTTGGGTGTGGCCAAGATGGCTCCTTTAATTTGAGCTGCCCAATGTAACAGCTTCTTCGGGGCTTTCTTCCCACTCGACACTGCCCCGGTAGGCGTGCCAGCTGGCATGACCCAACCATGGCCCCACCACGATGATGCCCAATGCCCAAGGCCAAAGGGCCGCCAGCACCATCACGCTCAGAAGCAAGCCCCACAACAGCATCACGCCCGGGTGCGAGAAAACCGCCCGCATGCTGGTGATGACGGCCGAAATCGCATCCGTGTCGCGGTCCAAAATCATAGGGATGGACACGACCGACAGGCCATAGACCAGGGCAGCGAATACGCCACCCACCGCCAGGTAAACCATCAAGAATTCGAGGTTTTGTGGGTTGAACACCGCCTCGATCACGCCCGTGGTCGAGGGCATGCCGGTGTTGAAGAACACCGCAAACACCACCAAGGACGCCCTGCCCCACAGCAACTCCAGCACCATCAGCACCAGCACCAACATGGCCATGCTGCGGATGTGCTGGTCCCAGCACATCAAGGAACTGGCCATGTCCGGCAATTCGCCCCGTTCGCGTTTTCGACTGACCTCGTACAAACCCATCGCCAAGAACGGCCCCACCAGCAAGCAGCCAGAAACCAGTGTCAAGGTGTACTCGGGCTTGTGCTTGAACACCAAGGCCAGCAACTGCGCCATGCCCCAAAAACACAGGCCGTAAAACAAGGCAATGGCCGGGTGCTGGCGCATGTCCTTCAGGCCCCGTGCCAGCCAGCGAAAAGGATACTGGCAAAGCCCAAAGGGCGCATGTTTGCGCGTGGGCCTATGGGTGGTGGCGGCACATAGGGTGCGTCCATGATGGGCAGGTCTGGCTCATGGGCCGATTCAAGAGACTTGGCGTCAACGTTCATGTCAAAAGCCCATCTGAAACCACAAAGGAATTCAGATTACCCCCACCCGTACGCTTTGAACAGACGGGAAACGCCTAAAGCCGAGTGTCTTGGGGCACAAAAGTAGCCACGCTGTCGCCTTCCTGATCACGCCATGGGCAAATGCGCTTGCACGGCTTGATGCAAGTCAAGAATCAAGTCTTGTGCCGACTCCAGACCCGTTGAAAAACGCACCAGGATCCCTGGCTTCAAATGGCTGGGCCAAGATTGGCGCATCGAGGCGATGTCGTAGGGCACCACCAGGCTCACCGGGCCACCCCAGCTGTAGCCGATCTTGAAGAGTTTCAGGCCATCGCAAAACGCGTCCACCTGGGCTTGGCTGTAACGCGCGTCGATCATGACGCTGAACAAACCAGCGGCCAAGCCCGTGCCGGGTTCGCGATCACACAGGGCTTGCCATTGGGCGTGACCGGGTGCACCTTCGAAGGCCGGGTGCATCAGTTGCGCGCATTGCGGTTGGGTTTGCCACCAAGCAGCCAAAGCGCGAGCGGTCTGATCATGCGCCGCATATCGCAGCGCAATGCTGGGCAAAGAACGCAGCACAGTTTCGGCGTCGTTGGCTGCGACGCCCAGCCCCAAGCGCATGTGGCAAAGTTTGATCTGAAGGTGCAAAGCCGCGTCACGGGTGATGACGCTGCCCATCAACACATCGCCGCCACCGCTGGGGTATTTGGTGAGCGCATGAGCGCTGATGTCCACGGCCAAACTGCCCTCTCCACCGTCACCATCGGCCAACAAATCAAAAGGCTTGAACGCCAGACCAGCGCCCCAAGTGTTGTCCAGGGCACACAAGACACCGCGCTCACGACAGCGGCGCACCATCTCGGGCAAATCGGGAAACTCCATGCTCACCGAGCCGGGTGCTTCGAGCCACACCAGACGGCTGCTGGGCGTGATCTGACGGGCCAAGTCATCCGGGTCCATCGGGTCGTAAAAACGGTGGGTGATGCCAAAGTGCCGCAATTCACCAGCAGCCAAAGCCTTGTTCGGGCCATAGGCGTTGTCAGGAATCAGAACTTCGTCCCCTGTTTTCATCACCGCCAAAGCCACCAAAGCCAGGGCCGCCAAACCACTGGGCACCAATACGCATTGCAAGCCACCTTCTAAGGCGCACAAGCGCTCTTCCAGCAAATAAGTGGTGGGCGTGCCATGCAAGCCGTAGGTGTAGGCCGATTTGTCTTTCCACTCACGTTGCCGCATGTCCGCTACCGTTGGAAAGTAAACGGTTGAGGCTTTGAAAACACCGGGTTGAGGCGCCTCAAAACCGCCTGGGGCCATGTAGGGATGGTGGATCAGGCCCGTGACGCTGGGCACGGAAGGAAGATTGGGAAGGTCTTTTTGCATCCGGACATCCTAATGCAAACAGCCTCCGGAAAGGAGGCTGTTGGAGGTCAACTCAGGGAAAGTCCGAGGCGGCTCAGACGCTCCACTTTTCCAGCAACTTCTCGGGGCGCATGCTGTCGTATGGCTCGAAAGGCTGGTGGATCCAGGGGTTGGTGGGCAGGTCCTCGATCGAGTAATCGGGCTTGAAGGTGGACACGCCCTTGGTCCAG
>JACDQO010000168.1 GCA_015657605.1 Limnohabitans sp.
GTGACCGTGGCGGTGAACGAGTTCATCTTCAAACAAGCCGTCAAGGTGGGCGACATCTTGTCGTTTTTCTCACGCATCGTGCGGGTGGGCCGGACCTCGGTCACCGTCAAGGTCGAGGTTTTCGCCGAACGCTTTCAACTCCAAGGCCAGTACATCAAGGTGACCGAAGCGAACCTGACCTATGTGGCGGTAGACGACCAAGGCAAGCCCCGGCCTGTGCCAGCAGAGTGAGTCGCTGGGACGATCAGGACACGATGTAAGCTGCAGCACCTGTGGACATCAAGGTCCCATCGGGCCCGCAAAACTCCATGCGAGACGACCCCACCCGCGAGCCCACACGCAGTGCGTTCGCGGTGATGGTGAAGTGCTCGCCAATGCCGGGGCGCAGATAGTCCACCCGCAAATCGATGGTGCCCAGCTTGGCAAAGCGCTCCAGGCGTTTGGCGGGCGGCTCGTCCATGTGTTTGGCCGCCAGCGCCGCCATCACGGCTGCGCTGCCGATGGCGTCAAGCACCGCGCTGATGACGCCACCGTGGATGCGGTTGTAGGCAAAGTGCCCGACCAATTCAGGCCGCATGTCGATGCGGGCCTCAACGCCCTCGGGCGTCACCTTGACCAGTTTCAGACCCAGCGTCTTGTTGAAAACAATTTTTTCTTCGTAGATCTGACGAAAGCCCTCGATGTATTCAGGTTCCAGGACGATGGGGGATTCGATTCTTTGGGGCATGGACTGATTCTATGAAATGCGCTGAGGCCTAGAGGTCACGTCCGCGCCAACACCGGCCCCAAGGCCACCCCGGTGTGGGTGCCCAAGATGACCAAAGCCTCAGGCGTCATGGCCGCCACGATGCGGCCACCCGCGTTGCCACCTTCTGGCCCCAGATCAATCACCCAATCGGCTTCGGCGATCACATCCAGGTCGTGCTCGATCACGACCACGCTGTGACCCGCATTGACCAAGCGGTGCAGCACGCTGATCAGCTTGTCCACGTCGGCCATGTGCAGGCCGACCGTGGGTTCGTCCAGCACATACAAAGTGTGAGGCGCTTTGTTGCCGCGCTTGACCACTTCGTCGCGCACCTTGGTGAGTTCGGTCACCAGTTTGATGCGCTGGGCTTCGCCGCCACTGAGCGTGGGTGATGGCTGGCCCAAGGTCAGGTAACCCAGACCCACGTCTTTGAGCAACTGCAGCGGATGCGCGATGCTGGGCATGCTGGCAAAGAAGCCCACCGCCTCGTCGACTTCCATCTGCAGCACATCGCCAATGCTCTTGCCACGCCAAGTGACCGCCAGCGTCTCGGGGTTGAAACGTGCGCCTCGGCAGGTCTCGCAATGCACTTTCACATCGGGCAAAAAGCTCATCTCGATGGTGCGCATGCCTTGGCCTTCACAGCTCGGGCAGCGGCCTTCCCCAGTGTTGAAGCTGAAGCGCCCAGCGGCATAACCCCGGGCCTTGGCCTCCAGGGTTTCGGCAAACAGCTTGCGGATCGTGTCCCAAAAGCCAATGTAAGTGGCGGGGCAAGAGCGAGGTGTTTTGCCAATGGGCGTTTGGTCGACTTCGAGCACGCGATCGATCGTCTCAAAGCCCTGCACATCACTGCATGCGGTCAAAGCCACACGCTGGCCTGCGTCTTGCGCGGTGCGGCCTGCAAA
>JACDQO010000169.1 GCA_015657605.1 Limnohabitans sp.
TGCCATGCTTTGCATTGCCAACAATGCGCCATTCAAGACCGCACAAGAAATGGTTGCATGGGGCAAGGCCAACCCTGGCAAGCTCAACTATGGCTCCACAGGTCCGGGCTCGATGGAGCACTTGAGCATGGTCAGCATCATGCAACGTGTCGGCATCACGGGGAACAACATTCCATTCAAAGGCGGTCCAGATGGTGCCTTGGCGCTGGCGCAAGGTGAGATCCAGGCTATGGCATTGCCAGCGCCACTGATCATCCAGTTCAGAGACAAAATCAAACCTGTGATTGCCCTGACGGAACAACGGATTGGCTTCTTGCCTGATTTGCCCACCGCCAAAGAGCAGGGGCTGGATATCCCCACGGTGAATTACTGGGGTGGCCTGGCGGTCCCTGTTGGCACCCCAACTGCTGTCGTTGAGACCCTTGAAAAAGCCATGAGCGTTGCCGTGAATAACCCGGCACTGTCTCAGCGCTACATCCCATTGGGTCTGAATGCACGATTTGCAGGAGGCGCCGCATTCAAAACCATCATCGAACGTGACCTGCAGTGGTTGGGCGATGCAGTCAAGTCGGCCAATTTGCAATTGAGCTGATGCACTCAATCCAAGAGCGGGCCGGCCTATCGCTTGCCCGCTTTGTTGCCTTATCACCCACCCGTTGCATGTCATGACTACCTACCCGGATCCTGCCTTGCTGCACCCTGGCAGCATTCCACCAGACATTCACCAGCGAAACGCGCTCATCGCCCAAGCGATGGCTGCGATGCCCGAGTGGTGGGAGATTGGAGCACCCGCTTTTCGCCAGCAACAGCGCCAGGGCGCAGGTGTTTTTCCACCCGTGGTTTTCAGCGAGCGTGCCCATACAAGAACCATTGATGGTCCGTCAGGCCCCTTGCGCTTGCGTGAATTTCTACCCGCCCAAGGCCAAGCGCGTGGCGTTTACCTGCACATGCATGGCGGCGGTTGGGTCATTGGTGGGGCCGACATGCAAGACACCATGCTATTGGCACTGGCGGACCATGCGCAGGTGGTGGTGCTGAGTGTGCATTACCGACTCGCCCCCGAGCACCCTTATCCTGCAGCCCCTGACGACTGCGAAGCAGCCGCGCTTTGGCTGCTGGATCAATGCTCTCAACTTTACGGTTGCGATCAGTTGCTCATTGGCGGCGAATCCGCCGGAGCACACCTCAGTGCCGTCACCCTGCTGCGCTTGCGCCAACGGCTTGGCGTTTGTCCCTTTGCAGGCGCAAACTTCAATTTCGGTCTGTTCGACATGGCATTGACACCCAGTGCGCGCGCCTTTGGTGACGAACGGCTGTTTTTGCGCACCATCGACATGGTTCAATTTCGGGATGCATTTTTAGCGGGCGATCAAAACCTGCGTGACCCGGATATTTCACCTCTTTATGGCGACCTTCAAAACTTATGCCCAGCGCTTTTCACGATTGGCACGCGGGACGCCCTCCTAGACGACAGCCTATTCATGCATGCGCGATGGTTAGCGGCTGGAAACGCAGGGCAACTCGATGTCTATCCAGGCGCACCTCATGTGTTCTTTCGGTTGGGGGATGAACACGGCCGAAGTTCCATGACACAGCAAATCCAATTTATCTGTCGACAATTGAAATCAGCAGCATCTACTTCAGGAGACCACAAATGACCCCCTCACACCGAATCCGCACCATCGTATGGCTCACTGCCGCACTCACCGCTGGTCCAGCCCTTGCTTCCTACCCCGACCGCCCCGTCAAGCTGGTTGTACCTTTTCCTGCAGCTGGCAGCACTGACCTTGTAGCGCGGGCGCTTTCCGCTGAGCTGGGGGCCACCTTGGGGCAGCAGATCGTCGTTGAGAACAGAGCGGGTGCTGGCAGCCTGATCGGGTCCGAGGCAGTGGCCAAGGCTGCGCCAGACGGCTACACCATTCTGATGGCCGGGCTCACCAACGTCTTCCTGCCCTACGTTTACAAGGACTTGAAGTGGAACCCGATTGATGACTTTGTGGGCATCGGTCTTGTGGCAGATCTGCCCAACGTGATCGCAGTGAATTCAAAAACGCCTTACATGTCGCTGAGCCAGCTCGTTGCGGCCGACAAAGCCAAACCGGGCGCCATGTCGTTTGGCTCTGCCGGGGTTGCCACGCCATCGCACTTGGTCTGCGAAATGGTGAACCATCAGACCCAAATCAAGCTCCAGCACATCCCCTACAAAGGCAATGCACCTGCAGTGAACGACCTCATGGCCGGACACATTCCTGTGATGTGCAACAACCTCGGTGGCACGCTGCCTTTCATGCAAAGTGGACAAATTCGCATCCTTGCACAGACTGGCAGAACCCGTTCAGCTGCTGTGCCAGACGTTCCAACCTTCAGCGAGCTTGGGTTGCCTGGGCTTGATGCAGGGCTCTGGATGGGACTGGCGGCGCCCAAAGGCACGCCAAAACAAGTGATCGACACATTGAACGCTGCACTTACCAAAGTGATGGCCATGCCGACAGTCAGGGAAAAACTGTCCAAGCTGGGTGCTACCCCGCTGAACCCATCACCGACTGCATTCGTCGAGCGCGTTCAAGCGGACCGCAAGGCATGGGATCCTGTTCTAAAAACGCTTGATTTAAGGCCCAACTGAATCGCCCCAGATTTGAACTGACCCTCAAGAGTTGGACAACCTTAAAGCGGGTGACATGAGGAAGTACAAAACCGAGTTCAATCTCAAGGTGTGCGAATGCGCTGTTTGCATGGTGCCAAATACCGAGGCGAGTACACCCTCCTTTTGGGCGTCCATTGGGTCGATTGCCCGCAAGATCGGGTGTGAGCAGCAAACCCTCAACGCTTGGTCTCGCCAGCATGGAGTCAACCAAGCCTTGGTTAGTCGAATGTCGGGAAACGAGAAACTAGTTGCACAGGTAGTCTTCCATTAACGACCGCTTACAGCCTGAACCTGCCTGCCGTTCTAGACCTTTTGCAGCGCCTCACCAAGGCCTTTGTCATTCACTCCGGCACCACCGCCGTCACCTCAATCTCCACCAAAGCCCGGTCTTCCACCAGATCAGCCACCTGCACCAGCGTCATGGCCGGGTAGTTCTTGCCAATGACTTCCTGATAGACCTTGCCCAACTCGCGGCCGCGTGCGAGGCTATTCCGTTCTTCGTCTTTGACGTTACCA
>JACDQO010000170.1 GCA_015657605.1 Limnohabitans sp.
GGACTTGCCGGCGCCGTGGTCGGCCAGGATGACGTCTCCGCGCTCCCGCAACACTTCGTCCAGCAACGGCTCGATGAACTGCACCAGGTGGTAGACCTGCTTGAGCTTGCGGCGCGAGTCTTGGTTGAGCTTGCCCTCGCGGGTCAGGATGTGCAGTTCTTTGAGCAACTCCACCGACTGGCCGGGGCGCACATCCAGATCCAGCGGCTTGGGCTCTGCGGCCGTTTTGTGGGGGCTCATGGTTTTTTTAGCCATTGTTTTGTTCCTGTTCGGTCACCCATCGGACAGCCGTCAACACGTCGACCACCTCGATGTGTTCTTTCATGGGGTACGTTTGTTCAACGGGTGCCACCAGCAGCTTGCGCGCTGCCCCCAAATCGACAGCCGCTTGGTGGAAGCCTCTGGACACGGTGGGCGCACTGGATCGCTTGATCTCGATGACCCAAGTTTGTTGGTTACGAAATGTCAGCACCAAGTCGACCTCGGCACCATTGCTGGTACGGTAAAAACTGGCTTGGGCGTTGGGGGCTGCGTTCACCAACTGCTCCACCACAAAGCCCTCCCAACTGGATCCGGCCACGGGATGGCCGAGTACAGCGTCCAGATTCGACAAACCCAACAGGGCATGAACCAAACCGCTGTCTCGCACATACACCTTGGGTGAGCGAATCAAGCGCTTGCCCACGTTGCCATGCCAAGCAGGCAAGCGCCGCACCAGCATTAAGTCGCACAACAAGTCGATGTAGCGGCTCACAGTCTGACCGCTGATGGCCAAGGCCGAAGCCAACTTGGATTGGTCAAGCAGTTCACCCTGGTGGTGCGCCAGCATGGTCCACAAACGCCGCAAGGTGGTGGCGGGGATGCGCGGACCCAGCGCAGGAATGTCTTTTTCCAGATAGGTCGTGATAAAAACCTCACGCCACGTCATGCTGTCGGCATCGGACGCAGCCAGCCACGACAAGGGAAAGCCCCCACGCACCCACAAAGCGTTCAAGTCCGCCACGCTGGCCATGGTGCCAAAAATCTCTGAGGCCTGCAGTGCGGGCAACTCGACATAAGCCACCCGACCGGCCAGACTTTCGCTGGACTGCTGCTGCAACACCCCTGTGGCCGAGCCCAACAGCAAAAACTGCCCGCTGGGTTGATCCATGCGACGCCGCTGGTCGATCACCCCACGCAAAATACCGAACAACTCAGGCATGCGCTGCACCTCGTCCAGGATCACCAACTGCTGCGCGTGGGCCATTAAAAAGGCTTCCGGATCGTCAAGCTGTCTCTGCGCCGAGGGCAACTCCAGATCCAGATACAAGGCGTTGGGATACAGCGCTTTTTGCGCAAACGCCAAAGTGGTTTTGCCCGCCTGACGCGGCCCGAGCAGACCCACTGCAGGAAATTGTTGCAGCAGGCGAAGGAGTTTCAGTTGGGGCTGACGGATGTACATCCATGCATTTTATCCAACTTATAGAATAAATACATGGTTAATTCGGTTAAATGACCCGAATCGCCTCAGTGCGGCCCCACATCCAGCTTTTTCCAGCCCTCAGCCCCCAGCTTTTCCAGGGTCTCGATGTTGGTTTCGTAAATCATTTCAGCCTCGGGGAAAGCATCGACTGCCCGGTCAATGCTTTCCTCGCGCAGCAGGTGCAGCGTGGGGTAAGGCGAGCGGTTGGTGAAGTTGCCAATGTCGTCCGGCTCGGTGCCTTCAAACTGGAACTGCGGGTGAAAACTCGCCACCTGAAACACGCCTTCCATGTCCAGTTCTTCCAGCACGGCATCGGCCTCGTCCAGAAAATCGTTGAACTCCAAAAAGTCTTGCAGCATCTGCGGCACGATCAAGAGCACGGTCTCGCGCTCTTCGGCGGGCATGTTGGCCAGTGCCTGCAGCTGCTCGATCAGCTCATCGCGCAAGCCTTCCAGACCTTTGGCCTCGCTCAGCACGTAATGGATCTGACCCTTGACATGCGGCGCTTTGGCAAAGGGGCACAGGTTCAAGCCAATCACGGCGCGCTCAAGCCAGCGCACGGTGTCGGCAATTTCGGGGGTGTTCATGTCGGTCATGGGCGAGATTGTGCCTGCGAGAGCAAGCGGCCAGCCGCCCATGCCAGCACCGCCCCCACCGCACAACAGCCCACGGTGAACAAGGGCGTGAGCTGCCAGCCGCCAGCACGCACGGCCAAGGCCGCCACCACGGGCGGCCCCACAAACTGGCCCAGCGCCGAGAGCTGCTGCACCCAACCCACGGTGGTGGCCACTTGTTGTTCGCCCGGGGACAGGCGCACCGCCAAGCTGAACAGCGTGCCCGGCACCAAGCCGCCCATGCCCGAGAACAACAACACCCCGGCAAAGCGCAGCCACGGCAGGCTTTCGGTGAAGGGCGCAAAGGCCACGGTGCTGCCCAGCGCCATCGCGCCAAAGCCCAGCCACAGCGTGGCTCTTGGTGCCCAGCCGCGCTGCAGCAATCGGCCCGAGGCCATGTTGCCCAAGATGTTCACCGCTGCTGCCAGCGCCGTCAGCACACCCAGCAGAGCCCCACTCAGGCCAGCGGCGGCGTAGATGGATGGCAAAAACCCGACCACCGCCAACCATTGCCCTGAATACATGCCAAAGGTGAGCGCCACCAGCCAAGGCCCACGCGCCCCCAGTGTGCTGCGCAAGCGATGCCATGCCCCCAACACCACGGCAGGCGCGTGAGTGGCATGGACAGCCACCGGATCGGCGGGTACCGCACGCAGCAAAGCCGCCGCCATGGCCAGCGACACCCCCGCAAACAAGCCCCACCACGCATGCCAGCCCCAGACCGGTATGAAGAACGGCCCGGCCAGCAAGGCCAGCGCCGTGCCAGTGGGCATCGTAGGCGCCCCACACACCCAACATGCCGGACAGCTGCGCGGGCGGCACGAGGCGGCGGATCAAAGCCGGCGCGGGCAAGGCGACCAGCAAAAAGCCCAGCCCTTCAATGGCCCGCAGCGCCAACAAAGCGGCGGTCGAGGTCACGAAACCGCCCAAGCCACTGGCCAGTGCCAGCAAGCACAGACCGCGCACCATGCTGCGCTTGAGACCCATGCCGTCGGCCCACAAGCCCATGAACACCGCCAGGCTCATGCCGGCGAGCTGCACCATGGACAAGAGGAAGCCAGATTGCACCAGGGTCAGGCCCAGCTCGGTCTGCAAGACAGGCAAAGCCGGGGGCAGTTTGCCCACCTGCAAAGCCGCCACGCCGCCCGCGAGGACGACGAGCCAGGCGGCGCGGTGGGCGCTCACGGGGCTCACAACAACTTGCGCCCCGTCAGGCGTTCGTGCTCGCGCAAGGCGAAGCGGTCGGTCATGCCCGCGATGTAGTCGGCCACCGAGCGGTGCA
>JACDQO010000171.1 GCA_015657605.1 Limnohabitans sp.
GATGCGGATGCCCTGCGGGTTGTAGCCCCCGTTGCCAAAGGGGCCGATGTGCCGCCCGTGCCGATCCATTTGTTGCCGCCTTCATGGCGCTCTTTTTGTTCTTCCAAGCGCTTTTTGAGCTGTGTCCATCAACTCGTCCCAGCCCATCTTCTCGATGGCGGCTTTTTGCTCGGGGGTGAGTTCCTTTTGCAGGATTTTTCCAACCAGTCGAGGGGCACTTCTTTGGTGAAGTCGGTCAGCATCTCCACGCCCTTGAAATAAGCGCCGAAAGCCTTGTCGAACTTGTCGAAGTGCTTCTCGTCCTTGACCATCACTGTGCGGGCCAGGTGGTAAAAGTCGTCGATGCTGCAGGCGTCAGACGCCGGGCCCACCACATTGGCCTGCAGGGCTTCGAGCAGGGTCAGGTATTCGCGCACCGACACGGGCAGCTTGGCGGCACGGAGGGTGTAGAAAAAATCGATCAGCATGACCGGGTGTCCTTTGGGGCAGAGCGGCTCAATTGAAAGTCCAGGTGCGCACGCACATTGGGCCATTCGCTGGCAATGATGCTGTACACGCAGGTGTCGCGCAGTGCGCCAGCGCTCAGAGCGTGGGTGTTGATTTGGTGGCTGCGCAGCACGCCATCGAGCTTGGCGCCGAGGCGCTCGATGGCGCGGCGGCTCTGATGGTTGAAGAAATGCGTGCGGAACTCCACCGCGATGCAATGGAGCTGCTCAAAAGCGTGGGCCAGCAGCAAGCGCTTGGCTTCGGAGTTGAGCGGGGTACGCTGCACGCTGCGGCGGTACCAGGTCGAGCCGATTTCAACCCGACGGTTGGCCGCGTCGATGTTCATGTAGGTGCTCATGCCCACAGCGCGGCCGCTGGCCGGATCGATCACCGCAAACGGGCACATGCTGCCTTGCGCTTGCAGGCCCAGGCGGCGCTCGATTTCTGCGGCCATGCCTTCAGGAGAGGGGATGGCGGTGTACCACAGCTGCCAAAGCTCACCATCGCGCACCGCCTCCGTCAAATCGGCCGCATGGCCGGCGTGCAAAGGCTCCAGCCGGACATGTGCTCCGCTCAGCGTGGTGGGTGCAGCGAAAGCGGGCATGGGCTCAGCGGTTGCGCTGGTTCATGAAGACCAGTTTTTCGAACAAGGTCACATCCTGCTCGTTTTTGAGCAGGGCACCCACCAAAGGCGGCACCGAGACCTTCTGGTCCGCGCTTTGCAGGGCTTCAAGCGGGATGTCTTCGGCCACCAGCAGCTTCAGCCAATCCAGCAGCTCGCTGGTCGAGGGCTTTTTCTTCAGGCCCGGCAGGCCGCGCACGTCATAAAAAGTCTTGAGGGCCAGGGCCAGCAGGTCTTTTTTGAGCGTGGGGAAGTGCACATCCACGATTTGGCGCATCGTTTCTGCTTCGGGGAATTTGATGTAGTGGAAAAAACAGCGGCGCAAAAAGGCGTCGGGCAATTCTTTTTCGTTGTTGGAGGTGATGAACACCAAAGGACGGGTTTTGGCCTTGATCAGTTGGCGCGTCTCGTAGCAATAAAACTCCATGCGGTCGATCTCGCGCAGCAGGTCGTTCGGAAACTCAATGTCGGCCTTGTCGATCTCGTCGATCAGGATGGCCACAGGCGTCTCGGACGTGAAAGCCTGCCAGAGCACGCCCTTGATGATGTAGTTTTCGATGTCCTTGACCTTCTCGTCACCCAGCTGGCTGTCACGCAGACGGCTGACGGCGTCGTATTCGTACAGGCCTTGCTGCGCTTTGGTGGTGGACTTGATGTGCCACTGCAGCAGCGGCAGCCCCAAGGCCTCAGCGACTTCTTCGGCCAACATGGTCTTGCCGGTGCCGGGCTCGCCCTTGACCAAAAGAGGGCGTTTGAGGGTCATGGCGGCGTTCACGGCCAACATCAGGTCCGGTGTGGCGACGTAGTTTTCGGTACCTTGGAATTTCATGGCAACAAGTTCTCGGAAAAGGGCAAAGGGTTTGTCAGGATTATGAGGGCCAGCCCGATATAATCCACAGTTGATTTTTATCAATCATTTGATTGTGTGAGCAAAATGAACAAGCTGTTGACCTCGATGTTTGCCTTGGCTGTCGCTTCTGTGACCGCCTTTTCCGCCCATGCCCAAGAGATCAAGGGCGACGCCAAAGCTGGCGAACAAAAAATTGCCATGTGCATTGGTTGCCACGGCATCAAAGGCTACCAAGCCAGCTTCCCCGAGATCTACCGGGTGCCCATGATTTCGGGTCAAAACGCTAAATATATTGTTTCGTCGCTCAATGCTTACAAAAAAGGCGAGCGCAAGCACCCCACCATGCGTGGCATTGCCGACACCCTGACCGAGCAGGACATGGCTGATTTGGGCGCTTACTACGAACAGCATGCCAACACCAAGCCCGTCACCACAGCCCCCAAGGCCCCTGATGCCAAAGTCGCTGCCCTGTTGCAAAAAGGCGCGTGTATTTCTTGCCATGGCGACAACTTCAACAAGACGATCGACCCCAGCTACCCCAAGCTGGCTGGCCAGCACAAAGACTTTTTGTTTGTCGCTCTGAAGTCCTACAAAGTTGAAAACCAGTCCACCTGGGGCCGCAACAACGGTGTGATGGGCGGTATTGCCAAGCAGTTCACCAACGCCGAGTTGAAGGCCATGTCTGCGTACATCTCCTCTTTGGAAGGCGAGATGAAAGTGGTTCCCCAGTCGCGTTTCCGCTGATCCCAGGGTTCACCCCCCCCACAAAACCGC
>JACDQO010000172.1 GCA_015657605.1 Limnohabitans sp.
CAGGTGTATTTCTTCCTGTTCGTGGTCTTGCCTTGCATGCTGGGTAAGGGCGAAAAAGCGCCTCAGAAGCCTTGGGAAGCCGCAGAAGGCTTGGAGTGGGAAGTCCCATCTCCCGCACCTTTCCACACCTTTGAGAACCCACCCAAGCTGGACGCCACTGCGACCCGCGTGATTGGTTGAGCAACATGGCCATGACACCCGAACAAAGAAAAAGCAATGTTCGTCTGGGCTTGATCTTGTTATCCGTGGCCTGCGTTGTTTTGGCCGGGTTCGTGGCCAAAATCCTGCTGCTCAATACCTGAAAGACATTTGATGAACCTGCGTGGTGCAAACCTGAAGATGGTCGGCAAGCTGGCGGTGGTCACTGCGGGCATGTTCTGCTTCGGGTACGCATTGGTGCCAATTTACAAGGCCATATGCGACATCACGGGGATCAACGTTTTGTCCATCTCTGAAACGCAAGTTCCTGGTAACGCCAAAGCCGCGCAAGCGGCGCAGGTCCTGCGCAACAGCCAAGTGGACACCAGCCGCACCATCACAGTTGAGTTCGATGCCAATGTGCGCGGGCCTTGGGATTTCAAGCCAGAAAAAGGTCGATGCAAGTGCATCCGGGTGAACTCACCACGGTCATGTACGAGTTTCAAAACATCCAAAACCGCCGGATGGCCGCGCAAGCCATTCCCAGTTACGCCCCCAAGCAAGCCGCCAGCCATTTCAACAAGCTGGAGTGTTTTTGCTTCAACGAGTACACCTTGGAAGCAGGCGAGAAAAGCATGGCCTGTGGCTTTCGTGATCGATCCGAAACTTTCCAAGGATGTCACGACGATCACGCTGTCCTATACCTTTTTGAAGTGGGTGGCAAGACACCCGTGGCACCCACTGCGCCTTTGGCCTCCAAGGCAGTGACCACCCTAACAGGGTCAGGCTCATGAGCGGGCTGGAGGCCAAATCGGTGAAACACGCGACCTGGTTGAGGACGGTTCAGGCCGTACTTTGGTCTTTTGTGGGTTTGCGAAAGGGTTCTGATTACCAACAGGATCTTGAGAAGCTTAACCCTTTCCACATCATTGGTGTCGGAATCGGTTTGGCTTTGTTGTTTGTATTGGGGCTCATTGCCCTGGTCAATTGGGTGGTGGCACAGCCCTATGTGCTGTAACCCACCTATCAGATTTCGAATGAAGAGAGAGCAGGAGTATTCATGAGTTCAGCAGCACACGGCAGCACGCCTTACTACTACGTCCCACACGAATCACGTCACCCCGTGATGTCGGCCATCGGTTTGTTCTTCGTCATTCTGGGCGCAGGTCAATGGATCAATGGCTCCGAATGGGGCATGTATTGCTTGTTCTTTGGCATGGCTTGGTGGCTGATCGTCTTGTACCAGTGGTTCTCTGAAGCTGTGCACGAAAGCGAAACCGGCATGTACAGCCGAAAGATCGATTTGTCCTTCCGCTGGAGCATGACTTGGTTCATTTTTTCAGAAGTCATGTTCTTTGGTGCCTTTTTCACCGCCTTGTGGTGGGCCAGGTCCCATTCCATCCCAGCACTGGGCAGCTTGGAAAATGCCTTGCTCTGGCCTGACTTCAAAGCGGCTTGGCCCAGCGTTGTAGCTGGTGCCACCACGTCGCCTGCGGGCATTGTGGAGCCGTTCAAGACCATGGGACCTTTCTGGTTGCCCACGATCAACACGGCATTGCTCTTGACGTCCGGTGTCACATTGACCATCGCGCACCACGCCTTGCAAGTCGGAGATCGTCTCAAAACCATCAAATTCATGTGGATGACGGTCGTGTTGGGCCTCGTGTTTTTGTTCGTTCAGGGTTATGAATACGCCTATGCATGGGGCGAGTTGAACCTCAAGCTCTCGTCCGGTATTTACGGTTCAACCTTTTACATGTTGACGGGTTTCCACGGTTTCCACGTGTTTGTGGGCATGTTGATGTTGTTGTTCATCACCTTGCGTTTGCAAAAAGGCCATTTCACCAAAGACCGACATTTCGGTTTTGAAGGCGCTGCTTGGTATTGGCACTTTGTTGACGTGGTTTGGCTGGGCTTGTACATCTTGGTTTATTGGATGTAAGACCTGCATGAATCGTTAAAAAAGCGCCCTTGGGCGCTTTTTTATTGAGATGTTTTGAAGGCAGGGTGATGGCATCAAAGCCCAGGTGGAATGCCTGTGGGTTGAATCCAACCCATCTTCCAAGAAATCAAAACACAAAGAAACAAAACGATCGACAAACCCACCCGAAGGGCGAGCGCAGTGGCCATTTTGTTTTTGGGTGGCGCAGTACCGTCTTCCGGGGGCACACTGCCTCTCATCATGTGAAGAAGAGCCCAGACCATACTGGCCAAAATGGCCGCAAAAGCAACAACAACCAATATTTTCATGGTGGCATTATCCGATGACTGAAAAAACCCCGGGGCGACAAAGATGGCTCTTGCTGGCACTGGCTGTGCTGAGTGTGGGCCTGACCTGTTCCTTGGGTTTTTGGCAGTTGGGCCGTGCGGCTGAAAAAACGGCATTGCATCAAGCGCGATCCCAACAGGCCGAAAAGCCAGTGCTTCATGGTCAAAGCCTGAAAGTGGACGCCGACCCGTCTGATGTGCAAAACAATTGGATGCACAGACGCATGGTCTTGGTGGGCCATTGGCAGCACCAACACACGGTCTACTTGGAAAACCGGCAAATGAATGCCAAACCGGGATTTTTTGTGTTGACGCCTTTCAAACTGGAAGGCTCTGAGATCAGCTTGGTGGTTCAGCGCGGCTGGGTTCAGCGTTCTTTCACAGACCGCACGGCATTACCGCCCGTTGAGCAGTCCAAGGAACGCGTAGAGGTTCTCGGCAATTTGGCCCCATGGCCGTCAAGGCTCTACGATTTCGGTGGCGAGGAGAAAGGGCCGATACGGCAAAATCTCGACTGGCAAGCATTCAAACAAGAAACAGGTTTGGACTTGCCCAAGTTCACACTGCTGCAGTCCGGTGCAGCGTCGGAAGGACTGCTGCGTGAATGGCCTGTGGTGGCCAGTGGTGTCGAAAAGCACCATGGATACGCTTTTCAATGGTTTGGCCTCAGCGCCTTGATCGCTTTACTTTATGTCTGGTTCCAAATTGTCCAACCCCGCCGATTCCCAAAATCACTGAAACCTTGACGCCTTGACATCATCGTCCA
>JACDQO010000173.1 GCA_015657605.1 Limnohabitans sp.
GCGCGCTGTGCACCGCCATGTGCCGCTCGACCGCTTCTACACCGGCTACCGCCAAAGCCTGCTGGCCCCCGACGAGGTGCTGGCCTGGGTGGTGGTGCCCCGCCCTGCCCACGGCGAATGGCTGGGCGCTTACAAGGTGTCCAAGCGGCAAGAAGACGACATCTCGGCCGTGTGCCTGGCTTTGCAACTGCGGGTGGATGCGGGGCGCATCACCGCTGCTCGTATCGGTGCGGGCGGTGTGGCCGCCACGCCTGCGCGTGCCTTGAAGACCGAGGCCACGCTGATCGGCCAGCCTTGGAACGAAGCCACTTTGCAAGCCGCGCAGGCCGCCATGGCCGATGAGTTTTCGCCGCTCAGCGATTTGCGCGCCAGCGCCGATTACCGCCGAACCATCTTGGGTCAACTGCTGCGCCGCGCTTGGTTGGAGAGCACCGGGCACAAGACCATTCGACTGGAGGCACTCGCATGAACACGCCATCCAATAACCAAAGCAGCACCCACCGCTTTCACGAAAGCGCCACCGCGCAGGTACAAGGGCGCGCCAGCTACATCGACGACCTGCCGCTGGTCGAGGGCACGCTTCACGCCGCGCCGCTGATGAGCCCCTGGCCAACGCCCAACTGATCGCCATGGACTTGGCGGCGGTGCTGGCCGCGCCAGGCGTGGTGGGCACGGTCACCGCACAAGACGTCCCCGGCGACCCGCTGCTGGCCACCTTTGTGCACGACGAGCCCATTTTTGCCGGGCCGCAGCTCATGCACGTGGGCCAGGTGATGGGCTTGGTGCTGGGACACAGCCACACGCAAGCGCGGCAGGCGGCCCGCCAGATGCGGCTGCAAACCACGCAAGCAGCACCCCTGCTGCACGCCCGCGAGGCCCAACAAGCGGGCAGCTTTGTGCTGCCCCAAGTCACGTTGCAGCGCGGCGATACCCGGCAGGCGCTGGCGCAAGCCCCACACCGCCTGCAAGGCTCGATGGAGATCGGTGGGCAAGAACACTTTTATCTGGAAAGCCAGATCGCCTACGCCATCCCGCAAGACAACGGCCACTGGCTGATCCACAGCGGCACGCAGCACCCCGGCGAGGTGCAGCACTGGGTGGCGCACGCGCTGCACATCCCGCTGTCGCAGGTGCGGGTCTGTGCCGGCGCATGGGTGGCGGCTTTGGCGGCAAAGAAACGCAGGCTGGGCATTTGGCCGTGTGGGCGGCGCTGGCCGCGCACAAGTTCGGTCGGCCGGTCAAGATGCGGCTGGACCGGGGCGACGACATCCTGATCACCGGCAAACGCCACCCTTTCAGCCACGACTGGCAGGTGGGCTTTGATGCGAGTGGCCGCGTGCTGGGGCTCGATTCGGTGCAACTGGTGCATTGCGGTCACAGCGCTGACCTGAGCGGCCCGGTGGCCGACCGCGCGATCTTCCACACCGACAACGCTTACTTTTTGAGCGACCTGCACATCACTTCGCACCGCTGCAAAACCCACACCCAAAGCCACACCGCGTTCCGCGGCTTTGGCGGGCCGCAGGGCGTGCTCTTGATCGAAACCGTGATGGGCGACATCGCCCGCCACTTGGGGCTGGACGCGCTCGATGTGCGACTGGCCAACCTGTACGGTATAGGCGAACGAGACACCACGCCTTACGGCATGAAGGTCGAAGACAACATCCTTCACCCGCTGATGACGCAGTTGGCCAAGCGCTGCGATTACCGCGCTCGCCGCCAAGCCATCAGCGACTGGAACGCACAGCACACGATCATCAAAAAAGGCCTGGCCCTCACGCCGGTCAAGTTCGGCATCAGCTTCACCGCCACGCAGTTCAACCAAGCGGGTGCGGTGGTCTCGGTCTACACCGACGGCAGCGTGCGCGTGAACCACGGCGGCACCGAAATGGGCCAGGGCCTGCACACCAAGGTGTGCGGCTTGGTGGCCCGCGTGTTGGGCTTCCCGCGGTACAAGTGCAAGCCAGCGCCAGCGACACCGACCAAGTGGCCAACGCCAGCGCCACGGCGGCCTCCAGCGGCACCGACCTCAATGGCCGCGCCGCCGAAAACGCCGCGCTGCAAGTGCGCCAGAACATCGCCGCCTGCATCGCCAAAGCCGATGCTTGCAGCGCCGATGCCGTGCGTTTTGAAGGCGGCCAGGTCATCACACCTGTGCGCCAGCGCAGCTTCACCGACGCGGTGCAACACGCCTACGGCCAGCGCGTGCAGCTGTGGAGCGACGGCTTTTACGCCACGCCCAAAATCCACTACGACCGCACCACCCTGACTGGTCGGCCGTTTTATTACTTCGCCTACGGCGCGGCCTGCAGCGAGGTGGCCATCGACACCTTGACGGGTGAATACCGCGTGCTGCGCACCGACATCCTGCACGACGTGGGCCATTCGCTGCACCCCGAGATCGACATCGGTCAGATCGAAGGCGGCTTCGCCCAAGGCCTGGGCTGGCTGACCACCGAAGAGCTGGTCTGGAACGCCAAGGGCGAGTTGCTCACCAAGGGTGCGAGCACCTACAAGATCCCCACCGCCGCTGACATGCCCGCACAGCTGAACATTGAGCTCTGGCACGAGGCCAACGTGGAGGACAACGTGGGCGGCAGCAAAGCCGTGGGCGAGCCGCCCTTCATGCTCGCCATCAGCGTGTTCGAAGCCCTGCGCGACGCCATCGCCGCCACCCACCCCGGCAGCGAGCCCATCCACCTCGACACCCCCGCTACCCCCGAGCGCGTGCTGAACGCTATCCTTGCCTCCTGATGGCTACTTTTAATTGGGGTCAGATCCCAATTTATTTGACTTGAATTGATCAACCGATGACGGCCATTCCCTCTGTTTCCCATTTGCAAGGCTGGCGTGCGGGCCTGTTGTGGTTTCCTGACACGCAAACCCCCCCAGCC
>JACDQO010000174.1 GCA_015657605.1 Limnohabitans sp.
CGCGTTGACGGTCTTGATGGACATCATCGGACCTTCGAAGGTCGACATGCCATAAAAAGACAGGGACACGATCAGGAAACGCAAGATCGGGTCGTCACGCAGTTTGTGCCAAGCGCCCGACAAGGTCATGATGCCGTTGATCCATCGCCGCCCCAGCTGGGGCCAACAAAATGAGTGAGAAGACCATGCCGATCGACTGTGTCCAATCGGGCAATGCGGTGTAGTGCAGGTGGTGAGGTCCGGCCCACATGTAGGTGAAAATCAGCGCCCAGAAGTGCACGATCGACAAGCGATACGAATACACAGGACGCTCAGCCTGCTTGGGGATGAAGTAATACATCATGCCCAGGAAACCGGCCGTCAAAAAGAAGCCCACCGCGTTGTGGCCATACCACCACTGCACCATCGCGTCTTGCACACCCGCGTAGGCCGAGTACGACTTCATCATGCCCACGGGCAAGGCCGCAGCGTTGACGATGTGCAACAAGGCCACGGCGATGATGAAGGCCCCAAAGAACCAGTTGGCCACGTAAATGTGACGCACTTTGCGCGTACCCACGGTGCCAAAGAACACCACCGCAAAGGCCACCCAGACCAGCGCGATCAGGATGTCAATGGGCCACTCGAGTTCGGCGTATTCCTTGCCCTGGGTAAAGCCCAAGGGCAAGGAAATGGCGGCCAGCACAATGACCAGTTGCCAACCCCAAAAAGTGAAAGCGGCCAGCTTGTCGCTGATCAGGCGCACGTTGCAGGTGCGCTGCACCACGTAATAAGCGGCGGCAAACAAGCCGCAACCACCGAACGCGAAAATCACCGCGTTGGTGTGCAAGGGCCGCAGGCGGCCATAACTGAGCCAGGAAATGCCGAAGTTGAGCTCCGGCCAAGCCAGCTGGGCCGCGATGATCACGCCCACCAGCATGCCCACCACACCCCAGACCACCGTCATGATGGCGAACTGCCTGACCACCTTGTCGTTGTAAGACGTTGCCTGCATATTGGCAAATTTCATTTTCACCTCTGTTATTTTTAAAAATCCACTTTTGAAGTGTGCATGGGCACACACATCGAAGACTTGATCGAAATCAATCGTCACGCAGAATTCGTTCGCCTTCGGACTCCATGTCCTCAAATTGACCGCGGTAGATGGCCCACCACAAACCCGCCAAGATGAAAAACACCAAGGCAACCGACAAGGGGATCAACAAATACAGGATGTCCATGTTGTTTTCTCAAGTAGGTGGATGGGCTGAATCGGGTTGGGTCAGTATTTCGGGCAAGGCCTTGGACAGGCGCAACGCATTGAGCACAACCCCCAGTGAACTTAGTGCCATGCCCAAACCCGCCGCCCATGCGGGCAACCAACCCACGACTGCCAGCGGTACACATGCAGCGTTGTAAATGGCCGACCACCACAGGTTTTGCCGGACGATGCGCAGGGTCAGGCGACTGCGCTGCACGGTGCTGACCAGCACGTCGAGTTGTCCAACCATCAGCACAAAGTCTGATTTGGACTGCGCCAATGGAACGGCTTGACCTAAGGCAAAAGACACATCGGCCCCGGCCAACACCGGCCCATCGTTCAAACCATCGCCCACCATGGCCACTTTGTGACCTTGGGCTTGCAAGGCCTGCAGTGCTTGCAGTTTGTGTTGGGGGCTGCAACTGCCTTGTGCATCCGAAATGCCCACCGCGTGCGCCACTTGGGTCACTGCGGCTTGGCCATCGCCAGACAGCACTTTCAAGCGCAACCCCAGCTGGTTCAGTTGACGCACCACGCGTGCAGCCTCGGACCTGATTTCTTCGGCCAGCTCAAAAGTGGCCATCCAACCCGACGCGTCAGCCAAGCTGACCTGCAAGTGCTGACTGGCGCGAGGCGGTGCGGCGCAAAAAGCGGCAGAGCCCAAGCGAAACAGGATGCCTTCTTGTCCTGGGCACCTCAAAGTGCCCAGCACGCCCTGCCCTGCTTGCTCACCCACGTTGTGCAGCGTCCGCGCTTCGAGATCAAGCCATCGACCCTCGGCTTCAGCTTGACGCCGAGCCATAGACCACAAGGCCCGCGACACGGGATGCAAAGAGTGGCGCGCCAATGCACCCGCCAAGTCCAAGGCTTGCGCTTCACACACACCCTCTCGGGTGTGGATGCGAACCACTTCAAATGCATCGCGCGTCAGGGTGCCGGTCTTGTCAAAAATCACGGTGTCGATGCCCGCCAGATGTTGCAAAGCGCTGAGTCGACGCACCAAAACACCGCTGCGGGCCAATGCCCCTGCCGTGGCCAACATGGCTGCAGGCGTGGCAAGCGACAACGCACAAGGACAGGTCACGATCAAAACCGCCACGCCCACCATCACGGCATGGGCGGGGTCGGTGGGCCACCAGTAAGCTGCAGCGCCGAATGCTGCCAACATGACGGCCACCAAAAAAGGTTTGGCCCAACGGTCCACCATCAAGGCCAGGGCCGGTTTCGACACGGCCGCACTTTCCATCAAGGCCACGATTTGTGCGTAGCGTGTGGAGGCCCCCATCTGCTCAATCTTCACCTGCAAGGTGCCGCTCAGGTTATGGCTGCCAGCGATCACACGGTCACCCGCTTTCCGAGGCAAGGGCCGAGATTCGCCGGTCAACAAGGCTTCGTCGACTTGAGCCTGGCCACTCAACACCAAACCATCCGCTGCAAAGGCCTCTCCGGGCAAGACCTCGATCACATCGCCCACTTGAAGACGACGCACCGACATGAGCTCCCAGCTGCCGTCGGGCTGAAGCTTGCGCACGCTTGCAGGCAGTCGGTTCAACACCGCCTCCAAGGCGCCCGCTGTGCGGTCGCGCATGCGCAACTCCAGCCAGCGGCCCGTGAGCAAAAAGAAAACGAACATGGTGAAGGAATCGAAAAAAACCTCGGCACCAAATGGCCCGTGAGGCTCAAATGTGCCCAAGGTGCTCACCACAAAGGTCACCACCATGCCCAGGGCTACAGGCAAATCCATGCTGATCTGTCGATCACGCAAGTCGCGCCAAGCATTTTCAAAAAGGGCGCACGAGAAAAACATCACCGGCAAAGACAAAACCCAAGACGCCCAACGCAGCAGATGCATGGACTCGGCGGCGATGTCACCCGGCTCACTCAAGTAAGCCGGGGTCGCGTACATCATGACTTGCATCATGCACATGGCCGACACCGACCAACGCCAAACCATGCGCCGTGCCTCGTCGCGCCGCAAAGCGTGGGCATGGGCATCGTTGGCAGGCAAGGCTTTGTAGCCATAAGGCTCAACGGCGCGCATCCACTCAGACGGACGGGTCAACTCAGCAGACCAAACAATTTGACCCCGATGGCTGGCACCGCTGATTTGAGCCGACTGCACGCCGGGCACGGCTCGCAATGCATCTTCCAGGGTGATCGCACAAGCTGCGCAATGCATGCCTTCAAACACGACACTCGACGTCCAGGTATCTGGTTCACTTGGGCTCGCAAAACTGAATGCAGCCCACTCCTCGGTTGTATCCAGCAATTGCAAGCGAGTATCGGCATCGGGTGCTGCGTCTGCGACCTGCGTTGAATGCACCCATGGAACATCTTTTGCCTCAGGGCCATGCGAAGGAAGGCCTGAAAAAACATTGACTTGTGTCATGTTTCAAAGATACGCCAGCCGACCCATTCAAAGCTTGATGCACATCAAGCGGCTGGATTTGCGGCTCTTTTAAGCTGGGGTTTTCTTTTCACATCCGGAGCCCACCATGTACCAACGCATCCTTGTCGCCACCGATGGCTCGGCATTGTCCAAAAAAGCCGTGACCAGCGCCCTTCATTTGGCATCCACATGCGCCGCAGAGTTGATCGCACTCAAAGTGGTCCCACGCTACCCGCAGGCTTACTTCGAAGGCAGCATCCCGCTGTCTGCCGAGGAAATATCGCGCGTCGAAAAGCAATGGACAGAGGCCGCTCAGGCCCAATTGGCCACAGTGGAAAAATCAGCCAAAGTCAAAAACGTCCCCATCAAGTCGCTGGTGATCAAGTCCGATGTGGTCTCGGACGCCATCATTGCCGCCGCCAAAAAACACAAAGCCGACTTGATTGTCATGGCTTCACATGGTCGCAAGGGCATCAAGCGCTTGTTGCTGGGCAGCGAAACACAACAGGTTTTGACGCATTCCCACATTCCAGTGTTGGTGCTGCGCTAAGGTCGGGGTTTCATGTGGAAGCGGGCCCATGGTGCATTTAATCATTGCATAAGGTATTTATTAAAGGATAAAATGAATACTTTTTAAGAGACTTGAGACATGACAAACTGGTTTCGAGCACTCAGATGGAATCGACCTCTGCCTCTCTCTTGCCGGAGAACACGCAGTTATTGGGCTTTTCTGTTCATGGCGGTCATGAGCAGCAACTCTTGGGCCCAAGATCTTGTCATCGAAAGCTGGCGCAAGGACGACCAGATTTTTTGGGACAAGGTCCTGATTCCGGCATTTCAACGACTGCACCCCGAAATCAAGCTCCAGTTCAAACCTGAAGAGCCATTGGCCTACGACGCACGGCTGGAGTCGCGCCTGTCCACCCGACGGGCGGGAGATCTGATTTTTGCAGGCCCTTTGACGCCAGCGTGCGCATGCAAAGCAAAGGGTATCTGGTGCCCTTGTCGCCAGAGCATCTCAAAAACATCAACCCGCAGGCACGCAGGGCCTGGACGACCGACGACGGCAGCACCACCTATTGCATGCCCGTGGCGTATGTGATGCATGGCTTGTTTTACAACCAAAAGATCCTGCGGGACCTGAAACTGAAAGCCCCAACGACTTGGCAAGAGTTCTACCATTTGCTCGATCAAGTGGCCGCCAGCAAGACCGTCACGCCCTTGGCCTTGGGCACAGCCGACATGTGGGAGTCCACCCAAGTGGTGTTCACCGGTTTGGGGCCCAACTTTTGGGAGGGAGAAAAGGCACGGCAAGGCTTGATGGATGGCACGGTGAAGTTCACCGACCCGGGCTTTCTCAAGGCATGGCAAATGATGGCCAGACTCAAACCTTACATGCACCCTCGGCAAAACAGCATGTCAAACGGCGACACCCAGCTTTTGTTTGCCACGGGCAACGCAGCGGTTTACCCCTCGGGATCGTGGGACATCGACTTTTTGCGCAACACCAGTTTTGCCTACAAAAAACCCATTGAGTTGGGTGTCTTCAAGCCCCCTGTTGAACACGCAGGTCAGACTTGTCACATTTCTGTACACCCCGATTTCGGCATCGGTGTGAACAAAAACAGCCCCCACCAAGCCGCAGCGCTCAAGTTCATAAAATGGTTGGGCACAGCAGAATTCGCCCAATTACTCACCGACACGCTGACAGGCTACTTTTCATTGGCGGACCACCAAGTCAAGATCAACGACCCGCTTGGCCAAGAAATGATGCGCTGGCGCAGCCAGTGCCAAGACACCATCCGGCTGAACGCCCAAAAAATCAACCGTGTCTGGCCTCCGATGGAGGAAGAGCTCTGGTTTACCAACGTGAAAGTGCTCAACCAAGACATGAGCCCAGAACAAGCGGCAAGGCACATCCAACGCGTGCACGAAAAAAACGCTCACCTCAAATGAATCCCTGCCCACTCGGGCCACAGCCGAAGTTTGTCAGGGTCGACTTGAAGCAAGACCGGCTGGACTCACTCAAGCTACAAACAGGTTTTTGTGCTGATCACGCAACAAGTTCTTCTGCCATCATTGTCCACCTGGTGTTGCTCGGCAGGCGCTCAGGCACCACAAAGCAGCGCTTGGGGATCTTGAAGTTCGCCAGCTTGGCCTTGAGCTCGGCCAAAACCGACTCAGGCTTCACCGATGCGCCCGGCTTGAGCGTGACCACAGCCACGCCCACCTCGCCAAAGTCGGGGTGCTGCACGCCGACCACGGCGCTTTCGGCCACGCCCTTCATGTCGTTGATGTAGCCTTCGATCTCGGCCGGGTAAACGTTGTAACCGCCGCTGATGATCAGGTCTTTGCTGCGGCCCACGATGGTCACATAGCCGCGCTCATCGACTTTGCCCACATCGCCCGTCTTAAAAAAGCCGTCAGCGGTGAACTCTTCGGCCGTTTTTTCGGGCATGCGCCAATAGCCCTTGAACACATTCGGCCCCTTGACCTGAATGGCCCCGATCTCACCCACGGGCAGCGGCTTCCCGTCGTCACCATGAACGCGCAGGTCAACACCGGGCAAAGGAAAGCCGACGGTACCGCCGCGACGCTCTGATTGCTTGGCATAGCGCTTGTCAGCCGCATAGGGGTTGGAGGTCAACATGGCGGTTTCGCTCATGCCGTAGCGCTCCAAAATGGTGTGGCCCGTGCGCTCTTGCCAATCGGTGAAGGTTTCGATCAGCAAGGGCGCCGACCCGGCCACAAACAAACGCATGTTCTGAACAGCAGCCCGGGTCAAAGAGGGTTCCGCCAGCATGCGCACATACAAAGTGGGCACGCCCATGAACACGGTGGCTTGGCTCATGTAGCCAATCGCACGCTTGGGGTCGAACTTGGCCATCCAAATCATCTTGCTGCCATTGATCAGCGCGCCATGGATGGCCACAAACAAACCATGCACATGGAAGATGGGCAAGGCATGGATGAGCACATCCCCCTGACCTGTAGGCCCCCCGGTTGCCGTCCAGCCCCAATAGTCCTTGAGCGTGAGCGCGTTGCTCAGCATGTTGCCGTGCGTGAGCATGGCCCCCTTGCTGCGGCCGGTGGTACCACTGGTGTACAAAATGGCTGCCAAATCGTCTGCATGGCGTTGCACTGGCGTATGCCGGTCACTTTGCAGTGCAGCGCGGTCAAGCAAGCTGCCGGTTCGGTCTTCGTTCAGGGTGAAGACATGTTGCGTCCCCGCCTTGAAGGCGATCTTGCTGACCCAACCAAAATTGGCACCACTGCACACCACGACGGCAGGCTCTGCATTGCCAATGAAGTACTCGATTTCAGCACTTTGGTAAGCGGTGTTCAAGGGCAAGAACACATAACCCGCACGCAAGGTGGCCAAGTACAAAATCAAGGCTTCGACGGATTTTTCGACCTGCACAGCCACCCGGCTGCCCTCTGGCAAGTCAAGGGATTGAAGCAAGTTGGCCACCATCGCGGTGGACCGCTCCAAATCCAGCCAACTGTATTCAAGACCTTCATCGGTCTGAACCGCCACCCTATTCATATCGGATGGAAAAGAGGCCCTGAGGGCAGAAAACAGATTGTCTTGGGTCATGGAGGCAAAAATCAAACGTGAAAAAGGGCCTGATCACAGGCCCGGAGAAGTCAGCTTAAAGCTCAATCGAGTTTGGCGCCCGATGCCTTCACCACTTGGGACCACTTGGCCAATTCTTTCTTGATGAAAGCTTCGAACTGAGCGCCCGTCAGGTTGGGGAATTCAGCGCCTTGGTTGGCCCAGACGGCTTTGGCTTCGTCGGTCTGGCAAGCACGGCGGAACTCTTCGATCGCTTTGGCCTGTGCGTCTGGGGTGGTGCCTCTGGGGGCCCACACGCCATACCAAGTGGAAACCGTGTAATCGGGCAAGCCCAACTCGCTAGAGCACGGAACATCTGGGAAAGCCGCATTGCGCTTGGTGCCCGAGACCATCAAGGCCTTGATGCGCCCACCCTTGATGTGGGCAGCGGAGGAACCGAGTCCATCGAACATCATGTCCACGTTGCCCGCAATCAGGTCTTGCAATGCGGGGCCAGCGCCACGGTAAGGAATGTGGGTGATGAAGGTTTTGGTTTGAAGCTTGAACAACTCACCGGCCAAAATGGTGCGATGTGCCGCCCCCCCGCAGAGCCGTAGTTCAAACGGCCGGGATTCTTTTTGAGCATTTCCAAAAAGGATTTGAAATCTGGCGAGGTGATTTTCTTGGGGTTGACCACCAATACCTGAGGCACAGCGGCGACTTGAATCAAGGGAATCAGATCTCGCTCGAGGTCGTAATCCAAGCGTGGGTACATGCTGGGCGCGATGGTGTGGTGCACAGCGCCCATGAAATAGTTGTAACCATCGGGCGTTGCCTTGGCAGCGATGCCAGCGCCCAAAGTACCGCCCGCGCCACCGCGGTTGTCAATGATCATTTGCCGGCCGGTCAACTTGGCAAATGCTGCTGACATTGGGCGGGCAAAAGCGTCGGTGCCCCCGCCTGCAGGAAAAGGAACAATCATGTTGACCGGCTTGGTCGGCCAAGCGCCTTGGGCTTGAGCCCACAAGGGCAGTGAACCGGCGGCGGCTGAGACGACTTTCAAAAAGTTGCGTCGTTGGAGCGAAGTGATGCTTGTTTTCATGGGGGGTCTCCTGATGTTGGTAGGCGCATCATAAAGACTGGAACACAACCCAAATGAATCAAGGTGTTTGGCTATACCTAGGGTTTTCCAGAGGATTGACCGTCATGGGGCACCTGAGTACCGAATCAAAATCAAGCAAGTGCGTCACAGACATGTTCATCCAATAACAAGCCCTGGGGAGTGCCCATTGCCTGCGAAGCACAGTGGAATGGCGGCAGGTGGCCGCGCCCCGCTTGAGCCTCAGGCCACTCAGGCTGCCGCCAGCCGACCCGGGCGGCTTATGGCCCCCCGTGCACCGTAGCGACTCATGTCGAACCCTTCGGTGCGGATGGCCGGCTGGCGACCCGAGATCACATTGGCCAGCAGCTGTGCACTGCCGCAGGCCATGGTCCAGCCCAGTGTGCCGTGACCCGTGTTGAGGTAAAGACCGTTGAGCGGTGTAGCGCCCACCAGTGGTGTGCCGTCGGGCGTCATGGGGCGCAAGCCAGTCCAAAATTGGGCCTGCAACAAATCACCACCTGGAAAGAGTTCGCGCGTCACTTTTTCGAGGGTGGCGCGGCGGCGCGGGTCTAAGCGCAGATCAAAGCCCGCCAGCTCGGCCATGCCGCCCACACGCAGGCGATCACCCAGCCGCGTCAGCGCGATCTTGTAGGTCTCGTCCAACACAGTCGACTGCGGTGCCATCGAGGCATCACGCAGCGGCATGGTGAGCGAATAGCCCTTGACCGGGTAAACCGGAATGTCCAGACCCAGCGGCAGCAGCAAGTCTCGGGAATAGCTGCCTGCGGCCAGCACCACCGCATCGGCTTGCAGCTCCTCGCCAGGTGCTCCGACCGCATCTCGCAGTTGCAACCCTGTGACGCGATCGCCCTCACGCACCAAAGACTGCACCGAGCAAGACATGCGCAGCTTCAAGCCCAGCGCGTTGGCGCGCTCCGCCAAGCGGCGGGTGAACAAATGACAGTCCCCGGTTTCATCGTTGGGCAGCCGCAAACCACCGCTGATCGGCACCTGCGCCTTGGCCAGCGCAGGCTCTGCAAGGCAGACACCGGCCTCATCCAACAGTTCAAAGGGCACGCCGCATTCTTGCAGCACGACCACATCGCGGGCCGCAGCATCCAGCTGGGCCTGGCTGCGAAACAGTTGCAAGGTGCCCTGGCTGCGGGCGTCGTAGTCAATGCCGGTTTCGGCACGCCAGGCCCGCAAACAGTCGCGGCTATACTCGGACAGCCGCATCATGCGCTCCTTGTTTACGGCATAGCGCTTGGCGGAGCAATTGGCCAGCATGGCCGCCATCCAACGCCACTGGAACGTGGTGCCATCGGGTCGGATGGCCAAGGGCGCATGCGTCTGAAACAGCCATTTCAGGGCTTTGAGCGGAATGCCCGGTGCGGCCCAGGGCGTGGAATAGCCCGGCGAGACCTGACCCGCGTTGGCAAAACTGGTTTCCTGCGCCACATCAGCTTGCCTGTCCACCAAGGTCACATCAGCGCCTTGGCGCAACAGCGCCCACGCCGTGCTCACACCGATCACACCACCCCCCCAATACCACCACTTTCATGTCAGCCTCGCTATTGACTTGAGATTCAGTGATGTTATGGATTAAACACAGGATTTTTTTCTGATTTGTTGTGTAATAGCGGTAATTTCAACTGACACAAAGTCCCTGCTCAGGGCTCGACCGCACAATGTCCGATCCCGACCGCATCGACCTCAAAATCCTCGATCTGCTGCAACGCAACGGCCGCATGTCGGTCACCGAAGTGGGGGAACAAGTTGGCCTCTCGACGTCACCTTGCTCAGAGCGCATCAAGCGGCTCGAACGGCAAGGCTTGATCACCGGTTACCACGCCCGAGTCGATGCCGCAGCTTTGGGCAAGCCCTTGCTGGTCTTCATCGAAATCACGCTGTCGCAAAAATCGCCACAGGTGTTTGAGACCGTTCGGCGCGAGGTGGGCTTGATGCCCGAAGTGCTGGAATGCCACTTGGTCTCGGGCAGCTTCGACTACCTGGTGAAGGCCCGCCTGCGCGCGATGAACGACTACCGGGAGTTGCTGGGCACCATCCTCGACAAGATTCCGGTACCCGCACAGTCCAACAGCTATGTGGTGATGGAGGAAATCAAGGAAAGCACCGTCCTGGCGCTGGACCGCTGAGCCAGCCCCAAAAACTGGGCCTCAGGCCAAACGGCGAGCCCTCCAGCCACACCTGCTTTGCGCAAAGCTCAATCGGTCAATTCGAGCACGGTGGTGTGACCCTGGGCCATGGGCCAGGTCAAACCCACGATTTTTTCGCCGTTGAAGCTTGCGGCTACGCTGCGCTGGGTGCCGTCTTTCAGGCGCAAGCGGCTGGATGCCACCCCTGCTCCGGGCGGCACGCCGGGCAAGCTGCTTTGCCCATCCAGGCTCATGGCGTCGCGTCCCGGATCGAAATACCCCCGAGGCCGAGTGAAGCTGAGCACCGCCTGCGCTGCACGGTCGGCGTCATTCGCACGCTCTGGCCGCATGTTCAGCCACTGGCTCGATCTGGGCAAAGGGCTGCGGTAAATGTGCGTGGTGGCGTAACCGGCCGCCTGGATCACGAACTCATAGGTCGTGTCGCCTCTCCCCCGAAAAGGCCCCCACTGGCCATCAGCCCCGGTGGTTTGGAGATGGACCGCTGGCCCCCGGCGCTGGCCAGAGGCCGGGTCGGTGGCAAAAACCTCCATTCGAGCGCCGCGCAATGGCAGGTTGTTGACGAAATTGCCGCTGCCCGAATCCATCGGGTCCAGACCCAGGCCCACCACTTTGCCGTTCAGCACCACATCGGTCTGCCGAACCACACGCGAGCTTGGCGCTTGCCCGGTGATGAAGCGGTATGTGGCCTCAAAAGCCGCTTGAGAGTAAGACGTCTCTCGGTGGTCAATTTTGGGAATGACCACGTTGATGGCCCCTTTGAGTTCAGGACCATCGAAGCCCACCATCGTGGGTCTGCCCTTCATGCCCAGCCACAGGCCGTCGGGTTGCGCAAATTTGTCGTTGTTGTCCGAACGGATGGTCATCCAGCGTGTGGGGCCACAGACCTCATCGCCTTGGGCATTTTTGGGGGCATTGAGTTGCTTGAGGAACGGACCCGTGCCTGAAAATTCGTTGGCCTCATTCAGGCCGGGAATAGCCTGCACCCCATGGTTGGGCGTGCCGCCCAGCACGGCGTGACTGACCACGGCGGCACCGCCGCCGTTGCAAATGAAGTTGCGAATCGCATTGCCACCGCGCGAGTTGCCCACCAAAACCACTTGGCTTGCCCCGGTTCGGCGCAAGACGGCCTGCACCTCGCCCTGCAAAAAGGCCATGTGTTCTTGCGTGGACGATCGTCCGGCTTGCGCTTTGTTGTCGGCGTCCCGAGCCAGTGGGTAAGGCATGTCGATAGGGTGCAAGCGTTCGGTGGGCCAGCCGTTGGACTCAAAACGCCAGATGGTGGATTGCCACAAGGCAGCGGAATCACCGTTGCCGTGCACAAACACGATGGGTGTTCGCTCAGTCTGGGTTCTGGGCTCCGGCGTTGCGCACGCGCTCAGCAGCAGCAAAGCGGCCGAAAAAAGTCCCAATGAGCGACGCTGAAGGTTCATGGCATTCCAATCGTGTGCATGGCAAAGCACACATCCTCCTGCGATAGAGGTAGAAAGCCTGACTCTTAAGTGTCAGCTGGCCTTGCTTTGGGCCCGTCCGAACCCCAACCACAAATAAGCACCCAAGGCGATCATGGGCACGCACAGCCACTGACCCATGCTCATGCCCAAGGAAAGCAAGCCCAAGTGCGCATCAGGCTCTCTGAAAAACTCGGCCACAAATCTGAAGCAACCGTAACCGAGCAAAAACGCACCCGAAACCTGGCCCATAGGGCGGTCTTTGCGGGCAAACCACCACAGCAAGATAAACAGCAACAAGCCCTCCAGCGCAATTTGATACAGCTGCGAGGGGTGGCGCGGTAAATCACCCGCCCCTCGGAACACCATGCCCCAAGGTAAGGATGGGTCGGCCACGCGACCCCACAACTCGCCGTTCAAGAAGTTGCCCACCCGCCCTGCAGCCAAGCCAGTTGGCACGCAAGGCGCCACAAAATCCATGACCTGCAAAAAAGGGCGCTGGCGAGTTCGGGCAAACCACACCATGGCCAGCATCACCCCCAGCAAACCGCCATGAAAACTCATGCCGCCCTGCCAAATGGCCATGATTTCCAGCGGGTTAGACAAGTAATACGCTGGTTTGTAAAACAAGCAATAGCCAACACGACCACCCAGGACCACACCCAGCACGCCCAAGAACAAGATGTCTTCCACGTCTCTGTTTTGCCATTGCGGCAGATTGGAAAAAGGCAGATGCCCAAGGCGCCGGGTGCCCAGCCAATAAAAAAGACCAAAAGCGGCCAAATAGGTCAAACCATACCAATGGATGGCCAAGGGCCCCAGTTGCAAGGCGACGGGATCGATTTGTGGGTGGATCAGCATGCCCGGATTGTGCACCGTCAAGATGCCCCGAATGACCCGGGTCAAATGCCGTGGTCAAGCGGCTTGGCATTTAGACTGACCGCTAGAATGTGACAAAAATTTTTTTACCCCGAAGAGACGCCACCATGACCGAAAAATCATTCCGATCAAACCCATCAACGAACGCAGCGCCAACATCACAGCCGGCAAATCCCGCGCACCCAACCGCTCGATGTACTACGCCATGGGTTACGAAGAAGGCGATTTCGTCAAGCCCATGGTGGGTGTGGCCAACGGCCACAGCACCATCACACCTTGCAACAGCGGCCTGCAAAAACTGGCCGATGCGGCCGTCGAAGGCATCGAAGAAGCCGGTGGCAATGCCCAAATCTTTGGCACGCCCACCATTTCCGACGGCATGGCCATGGGTACCGAGGGCATGAAGTACTCGCTGGTGTCACGCGAGGTGATCGCCGATTGCGTCGAAACCTGCGTTCAGGGCCAGTGGATGGACGGCGTTTTGGTGGTCGGTGGTTGCGACAAGAACATGCCAGGCGGCCTGATGGGCATGCTGCGCGCCAATGTGCCCGCCATCTACGTTTATGGCGGCACTATTTTGCCGGGTCGCTACCAAGGCAAAGACCTGAACATCGTCAGCGTGTTTGAAGCCGTTGGCGAAAATGCCGCCGGCAAACTCAGCGACTTTGATTTGAAAGAAATCGAAAAGCGGGCCATCCCAGGGACGGGCTCTTGTGGCGGCATGTACACGGCCAACACCATGTCTTCCGCTTTTGAAGCTTTGGGTATTTCTTTGCCCTACTCTTCGACCATGGCCAACGTGCACGAAGAGAAAGTTCGCTCTGCCAAAGAGTCGGCCAAAGTCTTGGTGCAAGCCATTCAAAAAGGCATCAAGCCCAAAGACATCGTCACACGCAAATCCATCGAGAACGCGGTGGCCATGATCATGGCCACTGGCGGCTCGACCAACGCGGTGCTGCACTTCTTGGCCATTGCCCACTGTGCGGGCGTGGAGTGGAGCATCGACGACTTTGAGCGCATCCGTCAACGCACCCCCGTTTTGTGTGACCTCAAGCCCAGCGGAAAGGCTTTGGCGGTTGACTTGCACGTGGCCGGTGGCATCCCTCAAGTGATGAAGATTTTGCTCAATGCCGGCTTGTTGCACGGAGACTGCATCACCATCTCAGGCCAAACCATTGCCGAGGTTTTGAAGGATGTTCCTGACGCTCCGCCGAATGACGCCGTCATCCACTCCATCGAAAAAGCCATGTACAAGCAAGGCCACTTGGCTATCTTGAAGGGCAACTTGTCGCCTGAAGGCGCTGTGGCCAAGATCACGGGCCTGAAAAACCCAGTCATCACAGGCCCTGCCCGAGTGTTTGACGATGAGCAATCAGCCCTGGAAGCCATTTTGGCCGGCAAGATCGTGGCCGGCGACGTCATGGTTTTGCGCTACCTCGGACCCAAAGGCGGCCCTGGCATGCCAGAAATGCTGGCCCCAACAGGTGCCTTGATCGGCGCAGGCCTTGGTGAAACTGTCGGTCTAATCACAGATGGCCGCTTCTCGGGTGGCACATGGGGCATGGTGGTGGGTCACGTGGCGCCCGAAGCGGCAGTGGGCGGCAACATCGCTTTCATCCATGAGGGGGACAGCATCACCATCGACGCGCACAAGCTGCTTTTGGAGCTGCATGTGCCTGAAGCTGAACTGGCCAAACGC
>JACDQO010000175.1 GCA_015657605.1 Limnohabitans sp.
CCGCGCGCACCGCGACGGCGCCCAATGGCGTGCCAACATCGAAGCCCAAGAGGTTTCAGGCCACATCGGCTTCCTGCAGTCTTACACCGGCCAAGCGGGCCAACTCTTTGCCCGCTTGAGCCGCCTGAACCTGCCGCCCGCAGAAGTGGCCGAAGTCGAAGCTTTGCTGGAAGCACCACCCACCAAGCTGCCCGCACTGGACATCGTGATCGACGCGCTAGAGCTGCGGGGCATTCCCCTGGGCCGCGTGGAAATCGAAGCGGTCAACCCAGAGTCCAGCCCCAGCCGCCAGCAGGCCGGACAGGAGTGGCAGCTGAAAAAGTTCAACGTGCTGTTGCCCGAAGCGCAACTCAAAAGCACCGGGCGATGGCTGGCCACCAAAGACGCCAATGCGCGGCGCAAAACCGAGATGAACTTTGTCTTGGACATTCAAGATGCTGGCGCCTTGCTCAGCCGCTTGGGCACGCCCAATGCCTTGCGAGGTGGCGTGGGCCAAATGGCGGGCACAGTCAATTGGCAAGGCTCGCCATTGGCGCTGGACTACCCCAGCATGAGCGGTCAATTCGAAGTCCGCATGGGCAGGGGTCAGTTCCTGAAGGCCGATGCGGGCGCCGCCAAATTGCTGGGCGTTTTGAGCCTGCAGGCCTTGCCCAGACGCCTGTTGCTGGACTTCAGAGATGTGTTTGCTGAGGGCTTTGCCTTTGACTCTGTGCGTGGCGATGTGGGCATCACCCAAGGCACTGCCCACACCAACAACTTGCAAATCAAAGGCGTCAACGCCTTGGTCTTGCTGGACGGCCAAGCCAACATCGCGCAAGAAACGCAAAAACTCCGCGCCCAGATCTTTCCCATGGTGGACACCAACACCACCTCTTTGCTGGCAGGCATTGCATTGACCCCGGCCGTGGGGCTGACCGCTTTTGTCGCGCAATGGCTTTTGAAGAACCCCTTGTCTCGGGCCTCCAGCCAAGAGTTCATCATTGACGGCAGTTGGGACAACCCCCGCGTCACCCGAATCAACAACCGACCATGACGCCCATCACTCGCCCTCATTGGGCGCGCGCCTGCTGCAACGCAGCACCTCTTGGTGGCAAAGCTTTGAAGAAGCCTTGCCCGGAGGGCGTGGTTGGCGCACCCTGTGGTTGGCCTTGATCACTTTGGTGATGGGCGTTTTGATCACCTTGGTTTGGTTGGCAGGACGCTACGAAGCCAGCCAACTGCAAGCCGAACTGGAAAGCGACACGACCGAGGCGGTGAGTGACTTGCGGCGTCAAATGGAACGCCAATCCCAAAGCCTGCAGGGCTTGCTATCGAACACATCGACCGAAACATTCTGGAACACCGAGGCCCCTGCGCTGCTGCGTGAACACCGGGAGTGGCTGCGCATCGAATCACGCGACCCCGAACTGAACCTGAAAAACCAGGTGGACACGCCCTTGCGCAAACCGATTTTCAAACTTGTTCTGCGCACGGATTCACTCAATGAAACCGTGCAGGCCTGTGCCAAGGCACGCCGCATCAGTGGTCCCAGTTACTCCAGCTCCTACTTTTTGCCCCAAAACGATGGCATGGGTTTTGAGGTCATGGAAATGTGTTTGCCCGAGACACAAGACGGTGTCTTGGTGGGCTTCACCATCGTGACCTACGGTTTGCAAGACCTGCTCAATGAACTTCTGGGCGACAGTTTTGGCCGTCGCAACGAGATCTCGTTCACCGAACCCGATGGCACGCGCCTGGCCATTGCAGGCAACCAAAGCCGTGGCCTGCGGGTGTTCACCTCACAGCAATTGGTCAACCTGCCCGGCAACACCTTGGTGCTGCGCATGGACGGGCGCAGGGGCGAAGCCAACATTTTTCCCAATGTCTTGACGGCCTTGGTCACCGCCATGTCCATCGCCTTGGTGACGGTCATCGTTTTACTCGTCAAAGATTCACGACGGCGCTTGAAGGCAGAGCGCGACTTGGCAGAGGCTCTGGCCTTTCGCAAAGCCATGGAAGACTCTTTGGTCACCGGTCTTCGGGCGCGTGACCTGGAGGGGCGCATCACTTATGTGAACCCGGCCTTTTGCCAGATGGTGGGCTTTGAGGCTGAGTCGCTGAACGGACGCAATGCGCCCATGCCGTATTGGCCACCCGAGATGGTCGACGAATACCGGCAACGCCAAGCCATCCGTTTGGCCGGCAATGTGCCGCCACGCGAAGGCTTTGAGTCGGTCTTCATGCGCCAAGACGGCACACGGTTTCCGGTGCTCATCATCGAGGCGCCTTTGATCAGCGTGCAAGGCGAGCAAACCGGTTGGATGGGCGCCGTGATTGACATCAGCGAACAACGCCGCATCGAAGAGGTCTCTCGCGCCAGCCAAGAGCGCCTGCAGGCCACGGCCCGTTTGGCCACGGTGGGTGAAATGGCTTCTTTGCTCAGCCACGAGCTGAACCAACCTTTGGCGGCCATCGCCAGTTATGCCAATGGCTCTTTGAACCTGTTGCAAAACCCATCGGCCGTGCCGCAAACCCTGGACGACGTGCACATGGCGCTGCGCCGCATCGCCGAACAAGCCGACCGAGCAGGCCGGGTCATCAACAGCGTGCACGATTTTGTCCGCCGCCGCGATCAAGACCGTGAGACCTTGCCACCACAGGCCTTGTTTGACGCGGTATCGCCATTGGTCCAACTGCAAGCGCGCAAATTGCGGGTCACGGTCAACACCCAAATTGACCCTCAGTTGCCCGACGTGATGTGCGACCGCACCATGGTGGAGCAGGTCTTGTTGAACCTGGCCCGCAACGGCATGCAAGCCATGGACAAGCCGGACTGCAGGGACCGAAGACTGCTCTTGAAAGCCCGCCGGCGGCGTCCAATGCCGAGCAAGCTTGGGTGGAGTTTTCGGTGACCGACGTGGGGGAAGGCATCAGCGACGAGGTGGCCAGCCAATTGTTCACCCCGTTTTTCACCACCAAGAGCGAAGGCATGGGCTTGGGCCTGAGCCTGTGCAGAACCGTGGTGGAGCAGCACGGCGGTCACTTGGAGTTTGAAAGCCTGACGCCCAAAGGTACCGTTTTCCGTTTCACCTTGCCCGTCAAGTCCCGCTTGCATTTGGATAAGATCGCCGCATGAATTTCACCGACACGCCCACCGTTTTCATTGTGGACGACGACGCGAGCGTGCGCGAAGGCATGGCGTGGCTGCTGCGCACGCGGCGCTTGCTCAGCGAGACATTTGAGAGCGCCGAGTCTTTTCTCAGCATGCTGCAAAGCAATTTTCAAGACACCGGCAACGGCCCTTCGGTCGGGCAACACTGGCCTCAACAAGCGGCCTGCATTTTGCTGGACGTGCGGATGCCGGGCATGAGTGGCTTGGCCCTGTTTGAGCAACTGCTGAGCAGCGGCGTGGCCCAAGCATGGCCGGTGATTTTTTGACGGGCCATGCCGATGTGCCCACCGCCGTTGACAGCGTCAAGCGCGGGGCTTTTGATTTTTGTGAAAAGCCGTTTTCAGACAACGCCCTGGTCGACCGGGTCGAGCAAGCGCTGCATTTGTCACAGACACGTTTGACGGCGCGCAAAGAGCAGCAACGCTTGCAGTCGCGTTTGCTCGAACTGACCGACCGTGAACGGGACGTGATGCACCTGGTGGTCGAAGGGCTCCCCAACAAACTCATTGCCGACCAGCTGGACATCAGCGTGCGAACTGTGGAGGTTCACCGCGCGCGTGTCTTTGACAAGATGGAAGTCAAATCGGCGGTGGAACTGGCCAACTTGATGCGGAGCCTGTCGTGAACAAGGCTCACGCCCCTGACCAGGCCCACCCAGACCCCTTAGCGCATCGCCGGCACCTGATAACCGGCTTGGGGCTGGCTTGGCTGAGCCTGATCACCGCTTGCTCAACGGCACCGGTTTCAAGACCTGCCGAGCCTGCAACGCCAAGCCCTGCGCCCTACAACAAAGTGCGCAACGATTTGGCCCTGTTTGCCTTGTCATTGCTCGACATGCCCTACCGTTCGGGCGGTCGCGGCCCGGCCACGGGTTTTGATTGCTCGGGCTTGGTGGCGCACATTTACCGCGAAGGGGGCGGCATCGCCGTCAAAGGCACATCGGCCGAACTGGGCCGCAAATCCAGGCCCATTGACCGGTCTGCGGTTTTGCCCGGAGATTTGGTTTTTTTCAACACCTTGGGTGCACGCCACTCGCATGTGGGGGTGTATGTGGGCGGCGGCCGCTTTGTGCATGCCAGCAACCCGCGCACCGGGGTTCGCTTGGACCACCTGAGCAACCGTTACTACGCGCAACGATTTGAAGGGGCGCACAGCTTGCTCGAGTGAGCTTGCGGCCTTAAAGCTTCGGCCCTTCAGCGGGTGGAGTGGGGGCTTCTTTTTCAGCCTCGGGCAATTCACCTTTGTTGCGGCCGGAAAACATGGTCCACCAGACAATACCCACCAAAATCACCAAGGCCAGCAAAGCCTCCAACAAGATCAGTCCCATGCACGCACCCCGTTTTTTGAGTCACCGCCCGCGATGGATCGGCTTATTTGTGGCCGCGATTGTAGGCACCCTGAGCGCTTGCTCTGTCGCCCCTGTGCTGCATGCCCCTGAACCTGCAAGTCCATCGGTCCAAGCACCGGCCCCCGCTGAGATCGCCAGCACTTTGCCCGCAACCCCTTTGCCCGCGCCCATCATGCGCGAACAAAGCCGCTGGGTTCCCGTCCCTTGGTCTGAACTGCCAGGCCTGAACACCGACGCCATCCACGAAGCCTGGCCCGCTTGGCTGCAAAGCTGCCAACGACCCGGCCCACGTGGAAAGCCCTGTGCCCCGAGATCGCCAAACTGGCCAACGCCCCAGTTGAGCAGCAACGCCGTTGGCTGCTCGACAACTTGCAGCCCTACCGCGTGGAGTCGCATGAACAGCGCCAATCCGGCTTGCTCACGGGCTATTACGAACCCGCACTGGTCGGTTCGCGCCAGGCGCAAGGCAACTTCAGAGTGCCCTTGTATGCGCCGCCCGCCCAATTGGGCCAACGCAAGCCTTGGTACACGCGACAAGAGATTGACACCTTGCCCGCCGCCCGCGCCGCCCTGCGCGGCAAAGAGCTGCTGTACCTGGCCGACCCGGTGGACGCGATGGTGCTGCACATCCAAGGCTCCGGCTTGGTGAATGTGACCGAGCCCGACGGCCGCCAACGCTGGGTGCGCATGGCCTACGCCGCCACCAACGACCAGCCCTACATCAGCATTGGCCGCTGGCTGCTCGACCGCAAACTGATCACCGACGCGAGCTGGCCTGGCATCAAAGCCTGGATCGACCGCAACCCATCGCGTGTGAACGAGCTGCTGTGGCAAAACCCGCGTGTGGTGTTCTTCCGCGAAGAAGCCTTGCCCGTGGGCACCACACCACCCGGCCCCAAAGGCGCACAAGGCGTGCCGCTCACCGCCGAGCGCTCGATTGCGGTGGACCGCCGCAGCATTCCCTATGGCACCCCGGTGTGGATGAAATCCACTGGGCCACAAACCAATTTGGACCGCCTGGTGCTGGCCCAAGACACCGGCACCGCCATCGTGGGTGCGGTGCGGGCCGACTATTACGCAGGCTCTGGCGCGGCAGCGGGTGAATTGGCTGGGCGCCTCAAGCAGCCGCTGCAAATGTGGGCCTTGTGGCCACGTTGATCTGGATGCCTTTGACCGGATGACCTTGACCTGCCGCCCCGGCTGCGCCGCTTGCTGCACCGCACCGTCCATCTCCTCGCCCATCCCCGGCATGCCCCAAGGCAAAGCTGCGGGAGTGCCTTGCGTGCAACTTGACGAACAACTGCGTTGCAAGATTTTTGGGCAACCCGAACGGCCTGCAGTGTGTGGGCAGCTGCAGGCTTCGGTGGAGATGTGTGGGGCTGTGGCCGATGGTGGCGTGCATGCCCGGGCTTGGCTGATGCGGCTGGAGGAATTGACGCAGCCAGCACCTGAGCCATTTGCCAGGGCGCCCGCTTTCAGTCACCCAAACGTCACAATCCAGCAGCGCTTGGGGTTAAGCTGATTCCCTTTTGCTGACCCCCGGAGCACAGCCATGGCGTTTGAAATTCCTTCCTTAAAAGACAGCGTTCACCCCGATGAATGGCAGCTGCGGCTGGACTTGGCGGCGTGTTACCGGCTAGTGGCGCTGTACGGCTGGAGCGATTTGGTGTTCACCCACATCAGCGCCAAACTGCCCGAGTCGGTGGCAGGTCAAGACCATCAGTTTTTGATCAACCCCTACGGCCTGATGTTTGACGAGATCACCGCGTCCAGCCTGGTGAAGGTGGACATGCAATGCAACAAGTTGCACGACAGCCCCTTCCCGGTCAACCCAGCGGGCTTTGTGATCCACAGCGCGGTGCACGAGGCGCGGCCCGATGCGGGTTGCGTGCTGCACACCCACACGCGGGCGGGCGTGGCCGTGAGCGCGCAGGCGCACGGCGTGTTGCCCATCAGCAGCAAAGCACCTTGTGCTGGCCTCGCTGGCCTACCATGGCTACGAGGGCGTGGCGATTCACGACGAAGAAAAAAAAGCGCCTGCAGGCCGATTTAGGCGCTGCCAATTTCCTGATGCTGCGCAACCATGGCTTGCTCACCGTGGGCAAAACCATTGCCGACGCGTTCTTGTCGATGTACACCTTTGAGAACACCTGCCGCATCCAGGTCGATGCGCTGGCAGGCCAAGCGGGCCCCAAAGACCTGACCGCGGTGGACCCGCAAATTTTGAACGGCGTGGCCACGCCATGCGGGTACAAACCGGTGGTTTGGGCGGCGCGTTTGTTTGGCCTTCGCTGCTGCGCAAGCTGCAACGCGAAAGCCCCGATTACACCCATTAAGGACCCCATGCGCTCTTTGTTTGAACCCTGCCAGGTCGGCAGCATCGCTTTGGCCTCGCGCATCGTGATGGCCCCGCTCACGCGCAACCGCGCACCCGGCTCGCTGGCCAACGCCCGCATGGCCACCTATTACCGCCAACGCGCCAACCCGGCCACGGGGGCGGGCCTGATCGTCACTGAGGCCACGGCCATCAGCCACCAAGGCCAGGGCTACGCCGATGTGCCCGGCATCTGGAGCGCCGAACAAGTTGCCGCGTGGAAACAAGTGACCGACGCGGTGCACGCCGAAGGCGGCAAGATCGTGATGCAGTTGTGGCATGTGGGCCGCGTCTCGCACACCAGCTTGCAGCCCGGTGGCGCTGCGCCTGTGGCACCTTCGGCCCTCACGGCCCAAACCAAGACCGTGCTGCTGGTGGATGGACAGGTCAAGTTTGTGCCCGTGTCCGAGCCACGAGCGCTCGACGCGGCTGAGCTGCCCGGCATCGTGCAGGATTACCGACGGGCTGCGGCCAACGCCATCGCCGCCGGATTTGACGGCGTAGAGGTGCACGCGGCCAATGGCTATTTGATCGACCAGTTTTTGCGCAGCAGCAGCAACCAACGCAGCGACGCATATGGCGGCTCGATCGAAAACCGCGCCCGCTTTTTGCATGAGGTGATGCAGGCCATCGTGGCCGAGATCGGTGGCGCACGCACGGGCATCCGCCTCTCGCCCGTCACGCCCGCCAACGGCGTGAGCGACGAACAGCCTCAGCCTTTGTTTGAGCATGTGGCACGTTTGTTGGCCCCGATGGATTTGGCTTTTGTGCATGTGATCGAAGGCTCGACGGGCGCGGCACGTGACCACCAACAAGGCGACAAGCCCTTTGACTACGCCGCTTTGCGCCAGGCCTACACCCAAGCGGGTGGCCGCGCCGCATGGATGCTGAACAACGGTTACGACCTGAACTTGGCCAATCAGTCTCTGGCCAGCGGTGCAGACCTGATCGCCTTTGGTCGCCCCTTCATTGCCAACCCCGACTTGGGCGCACGCCTGCGCCAAGGCGGCCCTTTCAACACGCCCGACCGCGCCACTTTTTACGGCGGTGGCGATGCGGGGTACACCGACTACCCGTTTTTGCCGCAGGCTTGAAGCAGGCGAGCACTCAGGGTTTCCAGCGCTTGAGCAGCAAGGCATTGGCCATGACACTCACCGAACTGAGCGCCATGGCTGCGCCCGCCATCATGGGGTTGAGGTAACCCAAAGCGGCCAACGGGATGCCCGCGACGTTGTAGGCGAAGGCCCAAAACAGGTTTTGCCGGATCTTGGCCACGGTGCGGGCCGAGATGTCGAGCGCTGCGCCCACGAGGGCCACATCGCCGCGCATGAGGGTGATGCCGGCCGCGTGCATGGCCACATCGGTGCCGTTGCCCATGGCCATGCCGACGTCGGCGGCGGCCAAGGC
>JACDQO010000176.1 GCA_015657605.1 Limnohabitans sp.
AGCAGATCGGGCGCGCGGGGTCTGAGGCTCACACCTCGTCCAAGCCTTCGCGGGTGGCGTCGGCTTGTTGCCGAATTTGCGCCTTGTCTTCGTCGCTCATCTTGCCCACGTGTTTGACCATGAGCGCGGTGCGCGGGTTGCCCCGAAAAGTCTTTCTCGTGGCGAATCAAGAAATCCCAATACAGCGTGGTCATGGGGCAGGCCGTGGGGCCTGTGCGCACCTCGGGCTGGTAGCGGCAACCTTTGCAGTAGTTGCTCATGCGCCCGATGTACTGGCCGCTGGCCACATAGGGTTTGCTGGTGAAGCGCCCGCCATTGGCGTGCAGGGCCATGCCCAAGGTGTTGGGCGTTTCCACCCATTCGACCGCGTCCACGTACATGGCGCGGTACCAAGCACTGACTTGCTGCGGTGCCAAGCCCGCCAGCACCGCAAACTGGCCGGTCACCATAAGCCGCTGGATGTGGTGTGCATAGCCGTGTTGCAGGCTTTGGCCAATGGTGGCTTGCATGCAGGCCATGTGGGTCTTGCCCGTCCAGTACCAAGCGGGCAAATCGCGGGAGTGGCCATAGTGGTTGGCCTCGGCCATGTGCGGCATGTCCAGCCAGTACACCCCGCGAATGAACTCGCGCCAACCCAGCACCTGGCGAATGAAGCCCTCAACGCTGGCCAGCGGCAAGCCGCGCTGGTGATAGGCCTGCTCGGCGGCTGCGATCACCTCACGCGGGTTGAGCAGGTGCAGGTTCAAACTGCTGCCCACCAAGGCGTGCCAACCGAAGGGCAAGGTGGTCCACATGGCGTCTTGCCAAGCGCCGAAGTTTTCGAGGCGCTGGTCGATGAAATGCTGCAACGCCACCAGCGCGTCTTCGCGGGTCACGGCCCAAGCGAAATGGTCGAGCGTGCCGGGGTGCTTGGCAAAGCGTGTGTTGACCAAGTCGATCACGTCTTGCGTGACACGGTCGGGCGCAAAGCGGGCGGGTGGCGGCACCGTGCCGGGGCCTTTGGCGCCAAAGCCTTTGCGGTTCTCGGCATCAAAGTTCCATTGGCCCCCAATGGGCTCTTTCCCTTCCATCAAGATGCCGTGACGTTTGCGCATCTCGCGGTAAAAGAACTCTAGGCGCAGCTCTTTCTTGTCGCCCGCCCACTTGGCAAACTCGGCGCGGCTGCACATAAAGTGGGTGTCGTTTACCCAGCGCTGCAGCACTTGGGCCTGCTCGGCAGCGTCTGCGATGAGCTTTTCCATGCGCCAAGCCCCCGCCTCCATCACCACCAGGGCTTTAGGGCGGTGCTCTTGCAGTGCATGGGCCAAGCGGCCGGCAAAGTCAGCGGGCAAGGCCTGATCGTCGACCCTCATATAAGTACAGGGCATTTTTCGGCGGTGCGCTTCATTGGCAAAGTGCCGCATGCCCGACAGAAAAATGGCAATTCGCGCTTTGTGGTTCCAGACTTCGCCTGCTTCGCTGTCGGCTTCGATCATCAACAAGCGGTCTTGGGCGGGGTCAAAGTCGGCCAAGGCCGGGTTGTCCCAACCGAGCTGGTCGCCCAAAACCAAGATGAGGTGGCGCGTCATGCGGAAGCTTTCTTGCCCGGTATGGGCGTGGCTTGGGCGGGGCTCGCGTTCGTTGACTTGGGTTTGTCGGCCCGGCAGCGGTCGCTGCAGTACAGCACGTTGTCCCAGTTTTTGGCCCAACTCTTGCGCCAGCTCATGGCGCGGCCGCAAACCACACAGGGTTTTTGCGGCAAATCCTGTTTGTTTCCCTTAAAACCAGAGGGTTTGGGCATTCATTTTTCCAATCGCGTAAAACTGGCGTGACAATAGGGCCAAACAAGTTTAAACTGATCAGTCACAAAATGGAATTAAAAGTGCAAATGAATCACTCACGGGTCAAACAATGGGGCGGCAACCTCTTGCTGGCGCTGGTGGCTGCCGTACTGGGCCTGGGCATGGAGGCCGCTTTGGCCAGCCCCAACACCGCCTCAAACACCGACAAAGTCGCGTGCCCCGCCATCCTGAATCACACGTTTGACCGGCTCCAAGACGAAAAGCCCCAATCGCTGTGCCAGTACGCGGGCAAAGTGGTCTTGGTGGTCAACACCGCCAGC
>JACDQO010000001.1 GCA_015657605.1 Limnohabitans sp.
GCCCGCTTCGCCCGCGCAAGCCATTGACCTGTTGCTGCGGGGCACTGCCGCCTGGCCGCGTGCGCAGATGGCGGTCATGGGGTCTTCGCTCGGCGGCTTTTATGCCGCCTGGTTGTCGGCGCACCTGGGTGTTCCGGCGGTGCTGATCAACCCGGCCGTGTACCCTTCGCGCGATCTGGCGCGTTACATCGGTGAGCACCCGGTCTGGCAAGACCCGGCGCAAAGCATCTTTTTTGAGCCAGTTTATGTGCAAGAGCTGATTGAGCTAGAAAGTCAGCCCTTGCCAACTCGGCCCGCCACGCTGGCCTTGATCGCCAAGGGCGACGAGGTATTGGACTGGCGCGAAATGCTGGCACGCCACCAGGCCGGGCAGGTGCGCCTGATCGAGGGCAGTGACCACGCCCTGAGTGATTTTGAAGACCACTTGCCGCAAATCCTTGAATTTCTGCAGCTGGCTTGAAGCCCGGCGGGCCGAATGGTCGGGTGGCGTGGGAAAATCCCGCCATGTACGTATTATTTGAAGATGCCGGCAAATTCATGGCCGGTCGGATCATGTCCGAAGCCGAGGCCTCTGCGCAGGTCGAACTCGACTCCGGTAAACGGGTCAAGGTCAAATCGGCCCACATGTTGCTGAAGTTCGACAAACCGGCCCCCGCCGCTTTGCTGAGTGATGCCGCCGCCTTGAGCCAAACCATCGAGTTGGAACTGGCCTACGAATGCGCCCCGGACGAAGAGTTCGGCTTTGGCGACTTGGCACAAGACTATTTCAGCGCCAACGCCAGCACCACCGAGCAGGTGGCGGCTTTGCTGCGCTTGCACGAAGCGCCGCATTACTTTCGCCGAGGTGGTGCCAAAGGGCGTTTTCGCAAAGCCCCTGCCGAGATCGTGCAGCAAGCCCTTTTGGCCATTGAGAAGAAAAAGCAAGTCCAAGCCCAAATAGAAGCATGGTCGGCCGATCTGATCGCGGGCACTTGCCCCGAGCCGATCCGCGAGCAGCTCTACAAAATCCTGTTTCGCCCGGACAAGAACACGCCCGAATACAAGGCCGTGGTCGAGGCCAGCAAAGGCAGCCAAACCGCGCCTTTGGACCTGCTGCAAAACGCGGGGGCCATCGCCTCGCCCTGGGATTTCCATTGGCAGCGTTTCTTGTTTGACCTGTTCCCCAAGGGCACGGGCTTTCCCCCTTTGCAAGCGCCGGCCATCACCGATGACTTGCCGCTGGCCCCGGTGCAGGCGTTTTCGATTGACGACTCGCACACCACCGAAATCGACGACGCCCTGTCGCTGCAAGGCCTGGGCACGGGCACGGTCACCGTGGGCATCCACATCGCAGCACCCGGCCTGGCCCTGAGCCCCGGCAGCGCCATCGACCAGCTGGGCCGCGCCCGCCTTTCCACCGTCTACATGCCCGGCTACAAAATCACCATGCTGCCCGACAGCGTGGTGCAGGCCTACACCCTGATCGAAGGTCGTGACTGCCCGGCGGTGTCGCTGTACGTCACCTTCAGCGAAGACACGCTGGAGGTGCAAAGCGCCGAGACACGCCTTGAACGCGTGCCGATCTTGGTCAATCTGCGCCACGACCAACTGGACGATCGCATCACCCGCGAATGGCTGGAGGGCGAGGACCAGAGCGACCATGCCGACGTGCCCGTGAGCCGCGACACCCTGGCGTTTTACTGGCGTCTGGCGCAAACCCTGAAAGCGCGGCGCGAAGTGGTGCGCGGCAAGCCCGAAAACTTCAACCGCCCGGACTACAGCTTCAAGCTCGAGCGGGACAGCAACGACACGCCGCCCACGGGCGACGAGACGGTGGTGATCGGCACCCGCAAGCGCGGCGCGCCACTTGACTTGATGGTGGCCGAGGCCATGATTTTGGCCAACAGCACTTGGGGTCAGTGGATGGCCCAGCTGGGTGTGCCCGGCATTTACCGCAGCCAGGCCAGTCTGGCGCCAGGCGTCAAGGTGCGCATGGGCACCAAGGCGCTGCCGCATGCGGGCATTGGCGTGCCCAGTTATGCGTGGAGCACCTCGCCGCTGCGCCGCTACACCGACTTGGTCAACCAGTGGCAAATCATCGCCTGCGCCAAGCATGGCGCCACGGCCGCATTGGCCGCGCCTTTCAAGCCCAAAGATGCCGAGTTGTTTTCCATCATCAGCGGCTTCGATGCCGCCTACAGCGCCTACAACAGCGTGCAGTCCAGCATGGAGCGTTACTGGACGCTGCGCCATGTGCAGCAGCACGGCATCGAAGAGCTGGATGCCAGCCTGGTCAAGGAAATGGGCGGCGGCACCTGGCTGGTGCGCGCCGACACCTTGCCTTTGATGTTCAGCGTCATGGGTGCGCAATCTTTGCCCAGAGGCGCGCGGGTGCGGGTCAAGCTGGCCGAGGTGGACCTCATGGCGCTGGATGTCCGCGGTACCGTCATGGCTCATTTGGATGCAGACCCCTTGTTGGACGGGGCTGCAGGCCAAAGCGATGAAGCCGAAGACGAAGACAATTTGCCGGCAGGCCCTGTGACCATCGCGGTGGATTTGAGCGACAGTCCGCAGGATCTGCCTGCCTAAGCCGAGCGAAAGAGCCTGAGCCATGCGCGCATTCGGAAGGTGGTTGTTGCTCTTGCTCTTGGCCTTTGTGGGCCTGCAACTCTTTTTTGTGCTGCGCGTGTTGAGCATGCAATGGCTCATGCCCGAATCCACGGCTTTTCAACGTTCCCAGGCCTGGCAAATCGTCATGCGCGACGGTCAACTGCCCTGGCGCCAAGAGGTGGTGAGCTTGAGTGCCATCAACACCAAAATGCAACGGGCAGTTCTGGCCTCAGAAGATGCCGCATTCACCCAACACCAAGGCATTTGGTGGCAATCGCTGGAAAGCGCGTGGGAGAAAAATGCCAAGGCC
>JACDQO010000177.1 GCA_015657605.1 Limnohabitans sp.
ATGATCCGCTTCAGCGTGAACATCATGCGCGGCTGCTTTGGTGGCTGCACCTTCTGCTCCATCACCGAGCACGAAGGCCGCATCATCCAAAGCCGCTCTGAAGAATCCATCATCCGAGAGGTTGAAGACATCCGCGACAAGGTCAAAGGCTTCACCGGCATCATCTCTGACCTGGGCGGCCCCACGGCCAATATGTACCGCCTGGGCTGCAAGAGCCCCGAGATCGAATCGGCTTGCCGCAAACCGAGTTGTGTGTTCCCTGGCATCTGCCAGAACCTGACCACCGACCATGGTCCGCTCATCAACATGTACCGCCGGGCGCGCAACCTCAAGGGCATCAAAAAGATTCTGATCGGCTCAGGCCTGCGCTATGACCTGGCCGTGCAGTCGCCCGAATACGTGAAAGAGCTGGTGCAGCACCATGTGGGCGGGTATCTCAAGATCGCGCCCGAGCACCACGAGGGCGGCCCGCTGTCCAAGATGATGAAGCCGGGCATCGGCAGCTACGACAAGTTCAAACAGATGTTTGACAAGTACAGCGAAGAGGCCGGCAAAAAGCAGTTCCTCATCCCGTACTTCATCGCCGCCCACCCGGGCACCAGCGACGAAGACATGATGAACTTGGCCGTCTGGCTCAAAAAGAACGGTTTCAGGGCCGACCAGGTGCAAACCTTTTATCCCAGCCCCATGGCCACGGCCACGGCCATGTACCACTCCACCCGCAACCCGCTGCGCAAAATCACGCGCGACAGCGAAAAAGTGGACATTGTCAAAGGCGACAAACGCCGCCGCCTGCACAAAGCGTTTTTGCGTTACCACGACGCCAACAACTGGCCCCTGCTGCGCGAAGCCCTCAAGGCCATGGGCCGCTCAGACCTGATCGGCAACGGCAAGCACCATTTGATTCCAAACTGGCAGCCGCTGGCCGAAGACGGCTACAAGAGCGCACGGCGCAAAAACAGCACCGGGGCAGGGGAGAAGTCATCGGTGTCTTTGTCAACGGCCAAACGTCCAGCGCAGCCCCGAAAAGGCCAGCTGCTCACCCAGCACACGGGTCTGCCACCGCGCCGCAAGAGCTGACGATGGTCTGAGTTTCATGCTTTTGCGTGAAACTCAGCCGAACGGTCCCACTCAAGCCGCTGGCAGTGCGCTGAAAACCCCAAACTGGCTCGCACTGTAGGCCAGGGCAGGGGTGTCATTCCAGCCATAGTCGCGCACCTTGCCCAAGACGATCAGGTGGTCACCTGCGTCCACCAGTTGGTGCAAATCGCAGTCAAACCAGGCCGAGGTGCCCGCCAGCCGCAGGCGGTCGCTGTGGTGTCGCTCTGAGGGCACGCCCATGAAGCGGTCGGTCATGTTGCCCGTGGCAAATTGCATGGCCAGGGCTTGCTGGTCGTGAGCCAGCACGTTGACCATGAAACCATTCGATTCTGTGAAAGCGATCAGACTGCCGGCGGCTTTGCGGATGCTCCACAACACCATGGCTGGGTTGAGTGACACCGAGCTGAACGAGCTGCAGGTCATGCCCACGTCTTGCCACTCGTGGTACGCCGTGATGACGGTGACTCCTGTGCCAAAGCAGGCCAAGGCTTTTTTGTAATCCACCTGTGGTTTCGGCGACGGAGGCGAGTCGCGGTCTGAAGCGTATGGGTCAACAGCAGGCACGTGAGAGGTCTTGGGCAAAGGCAGGTTCATGGGTGTCATTCAAGAGGGCTGCAAAGCTTGCAGCAACTCGGTTTCGATTTGTATTTGTGCACGGTTGTGTTGCAACTCGGGGCCACTGATGAGGAAGTTGTCTTCGACCCGTTCACCCAAGGTGCTGATCTTGGCCAGATGCAGCTGAATGCCGTGTCGTGCCAGCACCATGGCGATGCTGTAGAGCAAACCAATGCGGTCACTGGCCGAAACGCTGAGCAGCCATTTTTGGGCTTTCTCATCAGGACTGAGGCTGACGCGGGGCGTGACCGGAAAGCTTTTCACCCGACGGGACACACGGCCACGCGAAGGCGAGGGCAAGGGGCCTTGCTTATCCAAGGCTTGTGTCAAGCCTGATTCGACCATGGTCATGAGTTCACGGTAATGCTCGTGCAGCATGGGCGTGACGATTTGGAAGGTGTCCAGCGCCCAGCCGGTGCGGGTCGTGTGCACACGCGCATCCAAAATGCTGAACCCCGATTGGTCAAAGTGGCCGCAG
>JACDQO010000178.1 GCA_015657605.1 Limnohabitans sp.
GGTTATTGTTTGATTAGCGCCGAGCCTGTCAGACCTGTTGCAGCGTCTGCTGTGCTTGTACCAGCAGACAAAGCAGTAGTCGGCAGTGTCACACCGGTCAAAATAATTACCACATCATTAGTGGTTGAACCGGTTTCGCCATCACTAAGGAATGCGTATGAAGTGCCACCAAAGGTGAACAATGCAAAGTCACCGGTATCATCTAAGGCTGTGCTTACCGCTGTTACTGCAGCTGCCAATGATGCTGGGGTTGTCGCAAATGCCACAACACTGTTAGCGTTGATCGTAATACCTGTGCCGGTAACATCAGATTGAAGTGCTCGTGCGATGTTTCCACCACCCCAAGTAATTGTGTCTCCGTTTGTGCCAGCAGCAAAATCAGTGATCGTATCTGGTGCTGATACAGGCGAATCGCCCAAGTTGAACACAAACACGTCCTTGCCAGCGCCACCAGTTAAGGTGTCTTGGCCAGTACCACCAGTGATGTTATCCCGACCAGCACCGCCGACAATTACATCTTTGCCGTTTGAACCAGACACAGTCGATGTTTCGTAGTTCGCCAAGCCAGCCAAGCTGATGGTTTGTGTGGATGTACCGCTGTAACTAGAGCCATTGACGGTGACCGTGTCCGTACCCACACCCAAGTCGCCTGTCAAAACCAGAGATGTTGTACCATTCACGCCAGTCACTGTGACAGCATCGTTGAGGCTACCACCCTTCAATGCGACATTCAAACCAGTTGAAGTCGATGAGGAAGTAATAGTAACAGTGCTGTTTGCCAAAGAAGACACTTCAACATTTGCGCTAGTTTTAGCACTGACGTTGAATGTATTGGCAGCAGCTCCTGGGCCAGTAACACCACCGATGGTGTCAGATGCTTTGACAGTAACGTTATTACCGGTGAAAGAACCGATCGTTACAGCGCCAACAGTCCCATCCAAATTGACAGTGACGTTTCCTGTGTTGCTGGCAGAAGCAACGTCACCAATCTTGAATGTTTGAGTTGGACTTGCAGTCACTGTAATATCGGAAAGGCTATTGACGTTGCCCAGTTCAACCTGACCAACCGTGCCAGCTGCATTGACTGTGACAGCACCAGCTGTGTTGGTACCAATGACGCCAATTTCAACAGCTTTCACGTTAAATGAAGAGTTATTCAATGCACTAACCTTACTCACATCAATGCTGGTGGTGTAGCTGTTACCACCGGTCACATCACCTGTTTTCAATCCACCCCTGAGACCTGAGGCAACCAAGGACATACCATAAGTATTGCTTGTTTGACCAAGGTTACCCAACGATGCTGTAGATGCGCCTGGCGATGCTGCTGAGACACCCGCACCGGAAAGTGTTACCGTTGAGGCCGTGGCGATTGCGGGTACTGTCAATGTGCCGCGTGACACATCTGCAGTAACAACTTGCAGTGCTGAAAGAGTAGAACCTGTCAGATCGAACGAGTTACCAGCAGTCACATTGAGAGTTGCGAGTTTTGCGGTATTCAGGTTAAGAAAAGCTGCGCTTGATCCCTGATTAATCGAAGCTGAAGTGGCGTCTGGTGCATTTACTGCAAACTGATTACCAGCGCCAGTTGCGCCAATCAAGCCCGCCGAGTTGATGACAACAGAGGCTGCTTTGTTTGCCGTAACACTGCCACTTAATGATGTCAACTGAACAGGAGTAGTAGCTGTAGTTGTTCCGCTTGTGGTGTTGATCACCAAAGAAGTGGCCTTGTTAGCGGTCACAGTCGTGCCAGAAGTGGTCACCATTGAACCGACGTTGACTGTCAAAGCACCCGTCATTTCAGCGAAAGTGTAATCAGCCTGAGGAGCGTCAGCGGTAGTGGCCGCAGCAAGAGTTGCAGCACCCGCAGAGTAAGAAACTGTTACGTTGCCAGTGCTATCAGAAGAAATGTCGCCAGCATCAACAGTGGTTGTTCCAGCAACGGTGGCAGAGCCTGTGGCGTTTACATTCAAATCACCAGCGCCCATGGCCACCATTGTCACTGCTGCGGTGTTGGTGCTTGTGCTAGTTACTGTTGTAAGACCAGTTGCTTTTGCACCCGAAAAAGTCAAAGCTCCAGTAACACCAAAGGCCACGGTCTCAACATCAGCCAAAACGTATTGTTTTGTACCACCAGCAGAGCCATTCAATGTGAGGACATCAGCACCTGCGCCACCGCTTACAGAAGCATTAGCGGCCAAATCGGCGACATCAGCTGTAACTCTGTCAACAGCAGTACCGCCTTTGATTGCAGTGATACGACCAGCAGTTCCGCCGGTTGTCAAGGTTGCAGTTACAGCACCTGTGGCAGCAGAAGCATCGAATGAAGTCAGCGTCGTGGGAGTGGCTGCAATCACGGTTGTAGCTGAGCCAGCCAAGTTAACACTTCTCAATGTACCAGCAAAGTCAACGTTAACGGTTGAACCCGCAGTGGTGACGTTGGCAGTTTCGATGTTGCTCAGGTTCAGAATCGAGGGGTTTGCTGTGATTGCGGCAGTGGTTGCAGTAGCAGCAACTGCTGCACGTCCCACACCATTAAGAGTGACGGACATGGCGTCTGCAGTCCCAGTTGGGATCGATGCAGCAGCAAACTCAACGTTCAAGGTACCTTGAGTTGAACCATTTTGATTGGTCAAATTAACTGCCGGGATACTGGAAAGACCTGCCAAAGTGAACGTATTGTCGCCAGCATTGATATCAAACGTTGCTGCGCCTGTAATACCTTTTGCATTGAATGTCTTAGCTGCAGTATTACCGTTCGTCAGCGAAACTGTTTCCACATTAGAGACTGACCCTGTAGAGAAACCAGTGAAATCGGTATCCAATGTAATGTTCAACGCATCAGTTCCAGCGCCGCCATCAACTTTGTCGGTAGCGTTAAGTGTGTTTGCGCTTGCAAGGCCGGAAGCGACTGCCGCAAAAATATCATTCAATCCAGAGCCAGGCAGGTTATCGGTCGTGCTGGTTGTGAGCGCGAAGGAGGTCACGAGAGCTGGAACAGTCGCCACGTCGATGGCCAAGGCTGTTGTGTTAGCAGCGTTAGAGCTATGTGCGAGGGCAGCAGACGAAGCACTCACCAGGTTGGTGGCAGCCTTGCCAAAGGTTGCGTCAGCGGTCAGGCCAGCAACGATGGTTGCCAATTGAACAACCACCACACCACGGTTGGCAACGCCAACGGATGCCAAGTAGGCTGCGTAAGCTGGCAGCAGTGCGTCGTACGCTGCTTGACCAATGACGGCAGCAGTCATGCCCAAGTTGGACATGGTTGCAGCGGCAAATGCTGTGTCAGTTTGCGCGGCTTGTGCGGCCGAGACGGCGCCGTTGGCGTAAACGCGTGCGTCTGTTGTTGCTGCTGTGACAGCTGTTGTGTAGCTGGCGGCGCCGAGAGCCGATGCGCTCAGACCGAGGTTTGCATAGATAACTGTTGCTGACATGTTCTCTCCTTGAGAAGTTTGAAGAAATAGGAGCCGGCAGAAATGCCAACTTGGTAGATAGTATAGTTGTTTGTGCCTCGTGGCTATGTGTGACGGCCATCACACGTTTTATTCATCTCTTTTTTGTATTTAGACGTTGTCTGTTTGCAACACTGTCTTTTAAAAGTCATTCAAAACCAATGACTTACCAGGCATACCTCATGCCAATTAATGGCCCCCAGCTGCGCAAGCCGAACAGCTGGATGTTGCTGGTGTGTTCGACCCACTCGATGCCCGCCAACATTTGCCAGGCCTGGGCCGACAAATGAGTAGACACGTTTTTGCTGTACTCGATTCTTGCGGCTTTTTTGTTGATCTTTCGTGGCTCGCCAGATTGCAGCAGTGGGTTGTAGGCTTGCTGGTCTTGGCTGCTGGCCCATTCCCCACTCAGTCGCCAGGTCCCTTGTGCTTGGTCCCAAAGCAATTGGGCCGGGGCTTGTACCTGAACAAACAGGGCGGTTTGGGTTTGTTGCCCCCCTGCGCGCTGGGGGTCTTGGGGGTGGTCTACCCCGCTCCTCAATGAGGCGTGCCATTGAAATGGTTGGGCGGCTGGGCTGCTGGTGAATGGTTTCTTACACGAGGTACTCAAGCTCAAGCCTCTGTATTGGCCAGACAGGCTGGCGTTGCTGTCGTAGTGGCGCGCTTGCAGCTCTGCCCCTGCACGCCACTGGCATGTGGCGGTGTTGTCCGCTGCAGAGGTTTGGCCCCAACCTGCGGCCAAGCCTTGCACGGTGTAGTCACCGCTTTGAGGTGTGGTGAGCCCAGCCAGTGTCAAGCGCAGGTAGTGGCCTGGCAGGCGTGAGTCTGGGCTTTGGTGGGTGGTGCTGCGTTCGGCGATGAGTTCGTATTGGCTGGACTTGGCCTGGGCCACGCTGGTGCTGCCGCGTTGGCGCAGGCTGGCCAGCAGGTCCCACTGGGGGCCATGGCTGTCTTGGTGCCTGGCGTGGAAGACGGCTTCGCTGCGGTGGTAACTGCCTGCTTGTGCCATGTAGCTGTTTTCAAGGGGCAGGATTTGGGTGGTGTTGCCCAGGGTGAGGGCAAGGCTGTCGAGGTTGGGCGCCCCCAAGAGGTTGCTGTCACGGCCGAAGATGGCGCTGAGCTGGGTTCTGGTCTGCCACTGGCCCGGACCGGTCAGGGGTTGGTAAGGGGCATTGAGTTTGGCTTGTTGTTGGGCCAGCTCGGTGCGCAACGGGGCGGGCAGCTCAGAGTTTTGCAGCAGGTCTTGCAGCAGGGCCACGGCCGATGTTTTATCCCCCAGCCCGGCCAGGGCGATGGCGTAGTCAATTTGCGCATCCATGTTGGCGCTGTCCAGCATCAGCGATCGCTCAAGGTGCTTGGAGGCTTCGAGGTATTGCCCCTGCTGGTTGAGTTGGTGCCCCAGGCGGGCTAACCAGGGGGGCTGGTGTTGGCAATCCAAGATGGCTGCTTGCCATTGGGCCAAGTTGTTCGCCTTCAGTCCTTGCGCCATCAGCTTTTGACACAGGGCGGGCACGGGGTCTTGGGCTGCACCCTGGACTTGGGCGTGGATGGGCGTGTGAGCGCCCAGCACCAAGGCGGCAAACCCGGCGATGTTTGTCAGTCTGGCCAGGCGGGGGCTGCGTGCTGGGCTGGCGGTTTGGGGGTGATTCACGGCTCAGGCCTGACCGATGCGGGGCGCCGAGTCCAAGGGGTAGGCGTAGATGTGATGGGGCACGCGCATGCCTTCGAGCAGGAATGTGCCCATGGACACCAGGCTTGCGCCACCGCCGAGTTGGGCGACCATGCCCTCGCCCACCAAAATGGGATGGGCCAGCTCGGAGGTCATGTCAACCAGGCGCCGGGCGACTGTGACGGTTCGGCCTAGAACCAGGTGGGTGCGCCGGCTTGCGGGGCCAAAGGAGCCCACCATGGCGCGCCCGGTTTCAATGCCAATGCCCAGGGCCAGGGGCTCAAGCCCTGCGGGAGCGGGGTCTGGAAGGCAGCTGTGCATGGCTTTTTGGAGGTCAACGGCCGCCAGCAAGGCGTGCGAGGCGAGGTGTCCTTGCTCGCCACCCCAGACGGCCAGCACGGCATCGCCTTGAAATGCTTCGATGACGCCGCCGTGGGACTCGACCACCTTGGTGGCCACAGAGAAAAATGTGTGCAGGACTGCCGCAGCCTCCTCGGGGGGGCGAGCTTCGGCGTAGGCCGAGAAGTTGCGGATGTCGGCAAAGAAGACGGTGACTTGTTGTTCTGTGGCCTTGATGGCATTGGAGGGAGACTGGAGGGCCAGCGCGGCGGCCACGGGCTCGGGCAGGTAGCTGGACAGGTGTGCATAGAGCCGGTCACGGTCGATGCGGCTTTGGGCGTGCTCCAGGATGCCCATGATCAGGCCCGACAGCACAATGAAAAGGGCTGGACTGGCCCAACCGATCCAGATCGAGTGGCTGGTGAGGGCCCAGGCCTGGGGCAGCCACAGCAAAGTGGCCGCTCCGAGTGCCCACACCGGCAGCAGGTAGGCCGGCAAGCGCCCCACGCGCAAAGCCCAAAGTGCGAGCAAACCGAGCAGAGCTGCCAGCGCTTGGATGTAGGGGGCGATGCGGGGCTGGTAAGGGGTGCGCCCGTCGAGCAGTGCGGTGATGAGCTGGGCGTGCACGTGAAGGCCAGCGTCGGCCCCCGAGAACGGGGTGGCCACGGCGTCGTGCAGGCCAAAGGCGGTGCTGCCGACCAGCACCCAAGCTTGTTCGAGCAGGCCAGGCGGGATGCGCCCGGTCAAGACATCGGCTGCGGACAGGCTGATCAGGCTGTCGGGATGCAAGCGCCAGGAGACACGCAAGTCGCCGTTGTGGTCCAGGGGGATGTGGCCTTGGGCCAGCGCGGCGCTTTCGAGTCGCCAGTCAGCGTCCATCCAGGCCGTGCCGCGCCGTAGGGCCAGACTGGTTTCTTGTCCCCCCGCCAAAATGGCCGAGAGGCTGAGTGCGGGGTAGCTGTTGCCTTGGTGGCAAATGACGGCGGGCACGTGGCGCACGCCACCGTCTGTGGAGATGCGGGGCGTGATGTGCCCAATGTGTTGGGCAGCCACGGTCAGCTGCGGGGGCGTTGGCCAGGTAGCCGCTGGCTGTCGTCGAAGGGGGCGGGCAGCCGGGCCAAGGCAGTGAACCGCCGAGTTGGCCACCCGAGACGTCACCACCTTGCTGGAGTGCGAAGACTTGGGACAGCACGGGTTGGTTTTGCCGGATGGCGCTGGCCAGTTGGTCATCGTCTGGCCTGGCATCGGCAAAAACCACGTCGTGAATTTGAAGGCTGGCCCCGGCTTGGGCCAGTTTGTCGATGAGTTGGGCCTGCGTTGCACGGGGCCATGGCCATGGGCCGATTTGCCGCAGGCTTTTTTCGTCGATGTCGACAACGATGAGGCGGCGCTCGTCCTTGCGCTCTGCGGTCAGGCTCCAGGCCAGATCGGCCAAACGTTCGTCAAGTCGGGCCAGAGACGTTTGCCCAAGCCACTGCACACCCGCCCACACCAACAGGGTGAGCAAGATGGCGAGGCTGGCTTGGCGTCCGATGACCGAGCGCCATGGCTGGACTGATGCCAATCAGCGCCCCCAGAGGGTGATGCCACGGACTTGTCCGGCTGGCAAGTTGCCAGAGAAGAAGTAACCTGCCTCACGGCCGTCTGTGCTGAGTGTGCCGCGTGTGCCCATGCTGCCGCTGGCACCGGTCAGGGCGCCATTGGCTTGGATGGCGCCGCTGGAGCTGAGGTCTTGGCTGCCCATACGCTCGTTGGAGACGTTGAGTTGGGTGTTGTAGGTGGCACGCGAGAAGTCGACGCTCAGTCGCCCGCTGTTGACCGCCACAGGCGATGAAGTTTCAGAGGCGCCTTCTTTGCTGATCAGGTTGGCCGCGGCACCCGTCATGCGAAATTCAGCTTGAGCGTCGGTGGCCGCCAAGGGGCGTCCTTCTGGGTTGTGGCGCAAAAGCGCAAAAGCACCGTCGGTGGTGCTGAGCTCGTTGGCACGCAGTGTGGCGGCATCAAAGGCTGCAGACAGGCTGTTGGCTGCACTGTCTTGGGTCCAGGGCCAACGCATCCACTGAAGTTGTGCAGCTTGGGGTTGGGGCAGAACGAGGTTGCGGGCTTCGCTGAGCATTTGTTTTTCGCTGGCCACCAGGCGCTCACCGACGACAGGGGTGGGCGCGGGTGCGCTGGCCATCTGGTTGCGCGAAGGGGCGCTGGGGACTTCGTTGAATGCCACCAATTGAGGCGCCAGCTGGGCGTAGTTGAGGGCCAGCATTTGGCCCTTCATGGCCTCAGACAGCAGGCGTTCCTGGCCATTGACGCAGGGGCCCAACGTGGCCGTACAGCTTTGCGCCATGGGCGTCAGCACAATCGCGCCAGAATAGACACTCGCCAAAGTTTGGCGGATGTTGGCGGAGACACTGAAGTCGGTTCCTTTGACGCCAATGGCGGCCAGCGGGGTGTTGAGGCGAAAGCGGTCACGCGCAGCTTCGCCCCAGCTGCCGGTGATAGACCGGGCGGTGCCTTCGTCGAGCTTGAAGCGGATGGCGGTCAGGGCGGTTTGCTGATCGGCCAGGGTGTAGTTTTCAATTTGCAGGCGGCTGGCCGGGCGGACACTCAGGCGGCCGCCATCGACGAATTTGAGGTGCACGTGGCCGCCGGGGCCGGTTTCGATGCGATCGCCTTCTTTGACGGGGACGCCGCGCGCGAGGGGTTTGCTTTCGCCCTCAGGACTGAACAGCTTGGCTTGCCCGATGACCATGGTGGCTTCTCCCACCACGGAGGGTTGGGTTCGAGCTGTGGCCGCTGTGGCCAGGGCCATCAAAAGCAGCGTGATTGAGGAAAATTTCAGGTTGTTGAGCACGGGCTACCTCCAGATTCAGGACGGTTTGACGCCTTGTTGAGTGGGGCATTATCTCACCTTGTCTGTCAGCAGGTTGTGCTTGGCGTCACAAGGCTGGTGCGCTTGTCGTGATGGCTTACACTCCCTTGACATGCCGGTTTCCGCCCAGTTACTCAGCCAGTTTCCTTTGCTTCAGCCCTTGCAGGCCGAGGCGATGGCACAGTTGTCGGGTGCGATGTACTTGCGCTCTTTTGCCAAGCGCTCCATGGTGATTTCTAAAGAAACGACGGCCCATGTGCTGGGTTTTTTGGTAGAGGGCCGCTTGCAGGGTGTCGATTTCACTGTGGATGGCCGCAGTGTGGGGCTTTATTTTGTGGAGCCCGGCGATTATTTCGGCGAGTTGTCTGTGGTGGATGGATTGCCGCTCTCGGAGCATGTTGTGGCCGCCAACAAGTCGACGGTGGCTTTTTTGGATGCGCCCTTGGCCAGGGAGTTGATTTTCAGCCAGCCTTCATTGGCCCGCGAGGTGATGGCGCGAATGGCTCACCGGGTGCGCACCGTGACGGCGCAGAGAACTTTGCTGGGTTTACCCAATCCCTTCCAACGTTTGTGTGTTTTGCTGTTGCAATTGCCCAAGCCGCAAAGCAGCGAGCCTGATTTGATCACCGATGTCCCTACGCACCAGGAGTTGGCCATGATGATCAATGCGAGCCGAGAGACCGTGACACGGGCGTTTCAAGTGCTTTTTTTTCATGCGTTTTTGGTGCGCGAGGGCAATGATTTGCATATTTTGCAAAGGGAGCGCATCAAGGCCATTGCGGAGGGCCGCGCGGACCCGCCCAAAGCCTGAGTCGATAAAATCACACATTTTTTGGCTTGACTTGATTAAACCTTTGCACTCCTATTTGTGTCCTGTTCGGCATGCCGGTCTGATTTGGCAATTGGCTGTGCGCGAGGTGGCCTCACGTTACAGGCAGTCGTGGCTGGGCGCCCTGTGGGCGGTGATCACCCCACTGTTGATGCTGGCGACTTTTACTTTTGTGTTCCGCTGGGTGTTCAAGTTGCGTTGGGGCGAAGGTGGCACCGAGAGTGATTTGGGCTTTGCTTTGCGTTTGTTTGCCGGCCTGGCGGTGTTCAATTTCTTCTCGGAATGCGTCACACGGGCGCCTCGGCTGATTGTGGATCAGCCACATTTGGTCAAGAAAGTTGTTTTCCCAGTCGAAGTCTTCCCCTGGGTCAATGTGCTGGCGGCCTTGGCGCAGCTGGGGGTGGCTTTGGTCTTGTTGTTGACGCTGCGGTGGTGGGACATGGGCTATTTGCCCGTTTCTGCGTGGGCCTTGCCTGTGGTGTGGTTGTCTTTGGTGCCGCTTTGCCTGGGTTTGGGCTGGCTGTTTGCCGGATTGGGCGCTTATGTTCGTGATTTGGGCCAGATCTTGGTGCCTGCCGTGAGCTTGATGATGTTTCTAAGTCCTATTTTTTTCCCGGTCCAGTCACTGCCTACAGCTGTTCAGTCTTGGGTGGTGCTCAATCCTTTGGCGACGCCGATCACTTTGACGCATGTGGTGCTGCTGGATGGGCGTTGGCCTGACTGGTCTTTGTGGGCCACACATACCGCAGCTTGCCTGATCTTGGCTTTGATGGGTGCCGCTTTTTTCAGAGCGGTGCGCAAAGGGTTTGCCGATGTCGTCTGATTGGGTCATCGAAGCGAACGGGCTTGGCAAACGCTACAGCTTGTTTGAGCAACCCGCAGACCGTTTGAAGCAGTTGCTGTGGGGGCGTTGGCTGGGTACGGCTTATCAGCGTGACTTTTGGGCGCTGCAAGGTGTGGACCTGCGCATTGCACCAGGTGAGGTGGTGGGTGTGGTGGGCCGCAATGGCGCAGGCAAGTCGACTTTGCTGCAGATGGTTTGCGGCACGCTTGCGCCAAGTGTGGGGACCTTGGCTGTGCGTGGGCGCGTGGCGGCTTTGCTGGAATTGGGTGCAGGGTTCAATCCTGACTTCACAGGGCTGGAGAACGTCTTCATGAACGGTGCCATTCTGGGCCTGAAAAAGGCGCAGGTTCAAGAAAAGCTGGCCGAGATTTTGGCCTTTGCTGACATTGGCGAGTTCATTCACCAGCCGGTCAAGACTTATTCCAGCGGCATGTTCATGCGTCTGGCATTTTCGGTGGCCACCAGTGTGGACCCGGAAGTGCTGGTGATTGACGAGGCTTTGTCGGTGGGTGATGGTGCGTTTGCACGCAAATCTTTTGAGCGCATCATGGGTTTGAAAGATGCAGGCAAAACCATTTTGTTTTGCTCGCATTCGATGTACCAAGTTGAGGCCTTGTGCGCCCGTGCCTTGTGGATAGAAGGTGGGCAGGTGCGGATGGATGGCCCGGCAACAGAAGTGACCAGTGCCTACAACGCGCATTTGGCGGGGGCTTCAGGCACTTCCCGAGCAGTGGGCTTGGGTGGACTGCCTGCCGCGGCAGTGGCCGCTACCGGGACCGGACGCATTGTCAAAGTGACGGCTCAAACCGATGGGCAAGCGGGCCATGCTGTGGCTTTGCAATCGCAAGTGTCGGATTTGCGGTTGGAAGTGGATTTCGTTGTGGATCCGAACTTGCCCGCTCCTGGGGTGGCCATTGGTATTTCTGACAGCAGCGAGCGCACCGTGGCCAGTGCGCTGTCAACCAACGATGGCGTACAGATCAAGGTGGATGCGCGTGGATTCGGTCGTGCGGTGCTTGTGTTTCCTCAAATGGCCTTGCTCAAGGGACGCTACCAGGTGACTGTCATTTTGAGCACAGAGGATGGCGTGCACCCTTACGACATGGCAATGCACTGCATCAGTTTGCAAGTGAGCCAGCAGGGCCTGGAGCAGGGTGTGGTGGCTCTGCGTCACGAGTGGCTGGATTAGCCCTTATGAGCTTGAGCGATCCCCCATCACTGGCCTTGTCAATCGGCGGTCGTCCCATGGTTTTGCGTCGCCTGATGCGCCATGACATGCACGATGTGCTGGCCTTGCACCAACGCGTTTTTGGTGGCGAAGTGGACTTGCCTTGGTATGCCTGGAAGTACCAGCGCGGTGCGGGTGAGGCGATGGGGGTCTGGTGTGACGGTGCGTTGATTGCACATTGCGCTGGTTTTCCCAGGCTGTTTTCATTTCGGGATCGGTCTGCGCCGTATTTGCAAATTGGCGATGTGATGGTGGCCCCTGAGTGGCGCGGGATTTTGACGCGCCATGGCCCCTTTTTCCATGTTTCTCAAGGGCTTTATGGTTCGCGCCTGGGGGGATCGGGTCCTTATCCGGTGGGGTTTGGCTTTCCGAATGCACGCCATATGCGCCTGGCGGTCAAGTCTGGTTTGTCATGGGATTGTGCGGCGATGCATGAACTGGAGTGGACCGGACCTTGCACGCGCCAGCTTTCAGACAGGCTTTGGCGCTTGTTGCCCCTGTCCCCCACAGAGGCGTCGTTTGATGCTTCGGTTGAGTCGGCCTGGCTGCGCATGCGACAAGATGCCGGTGCTGTGCGCTTGGGCGATCGTTCGTCCAGCCATGTTCGGTGGCGATATGCCTCGCGGCCTGGGCCTTCACATCACTTTTTTAAAATTTGTCGGCCATGGTCTGAGCAAACCTTGGGCTTGCTTGTTTTGGGGCCGGTCACACCTGATCGGCCGGTGCACTGGCTGGACTGGATTGGGCCTGTCGGCATGATGAGCATGGCCAGTCGGATGTGCCGACAGGCAGCGGCGAGGCTTGGGGCGTCTTCCGTCGTGACTTGGGCATCGCCTGCAGTGATGATCGCTTTGCAGCCCAGTGGGTTCTCACGGCAAACCGAGGTGGCACGCATTGGGGTGCCTGTGGCTTCTGCCGTGTCGTCAAAAGAGGTGGCCGATATGAATTGGTGGTTCATGAGTGGGGATACGGACTTTTTATGAGCCTGAATGCTTTGCACCGTTCCCATGACTTGGCTCTGGTGACTGCCGTGAGCAGGCTGGATGTGTTTGAGCGGCGTTTGATGGCTTCGCCCTGCGTTCAGCCTGGTGGTTTGCCTGTGATGGCTTACTTCAATTGCACCAGTGCGGCGCATGCCTTCAATGCGGCCATGGACAGCCAACCCGCCAGCCGTTGGCTGGTCTGGTTGCATCAGGATGTGTTTTTGCCGCCGGGTTGGGATGCTCGGTTTGCACAGGGCATCGAAGAGGCACAAAGCAAGTTTCACCAGTTGTCGGTGGTGGGCGTTTATGGTGTGCGCGGTGAAGGGACTCATGCGGTGCGTGCGGGCCATGTGCTGGACCGCGGTGTTGAACTGACGGAGCCTGCAGCACTGCCTTGTGAGGTGGACAGTCTGGATGAGTTGTTGTTTGCGGTGCGCGTGGATTCGGGGTTGCGCCTCGATCCGGATTTGGGGTTTGACTTTTATGCCACCGATTTGGTGCTGTCAGCACAATCCAAAGGGCAAAGCTGCGTGGTGGTCGATGCCTTTTGCGAGCATTGGTCGGACACGCCTGCCAGTGGTGCGGTACCGGCTTCGACCTTGTCGCGCATTGCAGCCAGTGCTGGTGTTTTTGAAGCAAAGTGGCAGAGTCGCTTGCCTTTGACAACACCTTGTTTTGATATCCGACAGATCGGGGATGTGGCTCAGTTCATGAACACGCATTTTGTCGCCACACCATGAGTTGGCTGAAGACCCAGGCACGTTTTCTGCACGCCCTGCAAGGCTGGGATTACGGGATTTTTTTTGCCCTGCTGGCCAGACTGCCTTTGCCTCTTGCGTATGCGTTGTCAGATTTGCGTGGTTTTTTGAATGCCCGCTTTTCACGGGACTGGGCCGAACTGGCCTTGGGTTTTCCTTATGTGGCAGAACGTTCGGCCAGGGCTTATCAGGACATTCATCGGCAGGCAGATGAGAAGACTGTCCGCGCTTGGGTGGTTGAGCGGTATCAAACTGTCGCCCGTGAAGAGCTCGATGGGGCTTTGGTGATGGCGGGGCGAATGGATGCGCTGAAGGTGGATTTAAGGCCTGTGAGGGCTCTGTTGGCTGAACGTGAGCCTGGGCGGGGTCTGGTGGTTGCGCTATCCCACCATGACAGCTTTTTTGTCGCGATGCTGGCGCTGGCGCGTTGTGGCGTCACCGCGCATTTGATGATCTCGGATGTGGTGTTTGATGAACGGGTACACCCCAAGCTCAGGGCTTTCACCCGAGCCAAATACGATGCCTACATCCGCGCAATGAACGGCGGTCAGTTTTTGTCGGCATCAGCCCAGACCCGGTCATTTTTTCGCGATGAATTATTGGCTGGCCGCGTGCTGATGGTGGTGACCGACACACCTGCTGAAAAGCGCTCGGACAAAGGCACTTGGGTCCAGTGGCTGGGCAAAAGAAGAAAAATGGCGGACGGTGCCCTTCGACTGGCGATCGAGACGGGCAGTGAAATGGTGGCCATGCGTTCGCGACATGAGGCGCCAGGCAGGCAAGTCTGGTCTTGCTCTTCTTTGGTGGGAACTTCTGAGCCGCTGGGGCTGAGTGCAGCTGCTGAGCGCGAGGCCATTTATGCGCCTTTGGCGCATTTTTTGGAGCGTGCCATTTACACCGACACAGGCAGGTGGTCAGCAGCTCATTTGCTGGGAGAGTTCGAGTGCGATGAGGTGGCCACAGATGCGCACTGACATTGTGCTGGTGAACTTTGGCATGGCACCCGACCTTGTGCGGTGTTTGAACACCTTGGGTCACTGGCCTCACGGGAGGGTCTGGGTGGTCAACAACAGCGCCCAAGATCCTGGAAGCAGCGCTGACACGGCCCAGTTGCGCTCCACGGTGCTTGCGCGTACCGATACAACGCTTTTGGATGCTGACGCCAATCTGGGTTTTGGACGCGCTTGCAATTTGGCTTTTTCTCGCTCACAAGCCGAGTGCGTTCTGTTGCTCAATCCTGATGCGCGGATTGAGACGGATGGGCTGTTGCAGTTGATGGCATGGATGCAAAGCAACCCCCAATGGGGAGCGATTTCGCCGGGCATGTGCTGGAATGACTCGCGCAGCTTTTTGATTCCGCCAACCGTCAAACAAACACCCTTGTCCTGTTTGAGTTTGGCTTTGTCAACCCGCTGGGCTTGGTGGGCGCGTTGGCGAGCGGACCATGAATTGAGGCGATCACAGCGTTTGAGTGAAAAACACGGTATTTGCAAGGTGGATTTTTTATCGGGTGCTGTTCTGTTGGTGCGGCGCGAGGCTGCACAGATGGCCGCCAAGTCTGCGGGCCTGAAAGAAGGTGATCTTTTTGACCCTGGTTATTTCATGTTTTTTGAGGATTCAGATTTATCCGTCCGCCTGCGAAGGACGGGCTGGTCTTTGGGGGTGCATACCGGCATCCATGCGACGCATCATTACAGACATAAGCCCTACAAAGCTGCTTTGATGCAGCAAGCACGTGAATACTATTTCAAGCATCGGTTTCCTCGGTTTTTTCGTTTGTCTGCAGACCTGAAGTGGGTTGACGCCTTGTCTTAAAAGTGTGGA